>NZ_JBSIBZ010000002.1:0-203737 GCF_058245575.1 Streptomyces sp. UF-297
GCCCGCCGCCGCGGTGATGAGCCACGGCGGCGGGCCGCTGTCGGTGCTGCTGGGTGCTGCGGGGTCAGAACAGGCGCAGCTTGTCGTCCTCGATGCCGCGCAGCGCGTCGTAGTCCAGGACGACGCAGTCGATGCCGCGGTCGGTGGCCAGAACGCGGGCCTGGGGCTTGATCTCCTGGGCCGCGAAGATGCCCTTCACGGGCGCCAAGTGCGGGTCGCGGTTGAGGAGTTCGAGGTAGCGGGTGAGCTGCTCGACGCCGTCGATCTCGCCGCGCCGCTTGATCTCGACGGCCACCGTCGCGCCGTCCGCGTTGCGGCACAGAATGTCCACGGGGCCAATGGCAGTGGGGTATTCACGCCGAATAAGCGAGTAGCCCTCGCCGAGCGTCTCGATCCGGTCGGCCAGCAGCTCCTGGAGGTGGGCCTCCACGCCGTCCTTGATGAGGCCGGGATCCACCCCCAGCTCGTGCGAGGAGTCGTGCATGATCTCCTCGAGCGTGATGATCAGCTTCTCGCCGCCCTTGTTCTCCACCGTCCACACATCGCCGTCCCCCTCCTTGAGGGAGCAGGGCGGGGACATCCAGTTGAGAGGTTTGTAGGCCCGGTCGTCCGCGTGGATGGAGACAGAACCGTCCGCCTTCACCAGGATGAGGCGTGGGGCGGATGGGAGGTGGGCGGTGAGCCGGCCCGCGTAGTCCACGGAGCAGCGGGCGATGACGAGACGCATGGTGCGCCACGCTACTCGACCGAGGGCACTCGGCGCGATTCGCCCCCGGATCGCGGTGCCTTTAAGGGGGAAACCGGCGCACCCCCGGCGTCCGCCCATGGCCGGTTGTATACGCAATCTCCTGGTGCGGCCCCGGTGCGCGGCATACCGTTGAAGCAGGGGGTCGTGGTACGGACACGCTCCGTCAACGGCCCCCTTGTCCCATTCCTTAGGCCCTGCCCAGGTGGGGCCGCGAGAGGAGAACCTCATGTCGCTCGACGTCTCACCGGCCCTCCTCGAACAGGCCGAGCGAGGCGAGGTCGACGAAGCAGCTTTTGTCGACTGCGTCCGGACCTCCTTGCCGTACGCATGGGGGATGATCAGCTCGCTGGTGGCCCAGCTGAAGGTGGACGGCGGTCAGTTCGCCGACAACCAGACGCCGCCGCCGGACGAGCAGGCGCGAGGCCAGTTGCTGCGTGCGCTGGCGAGTGACGCGATCCGCGGTTCGCTGGAGCGTCACTTCGGCGTGCGCCTCGCTTTCCAGAACTGCCATCGGGTCGCGGTCTTCCCGCTCGACCCGTCGGTGGACGACCGGCTGGCGAAATTCACCTCCATCAGGGGTCAGCTGTTGAACCAGTCGCCTGAACTGCGGGACTGCTGAAAGGAGTTGCTGCCGCTGCACACGCGGGTTGTGGCGCCACCGGTGCCAGTGTGTCAGCGGCAGCACCCCGCCGGGACCGAGCGGGTCGGTATCCGGGCAGCGGTGGCCCGCGGCCTTACGTGAGCAGCGGCAGGACGTCCTGGCCCAGCCGCCGTACGTTCTCCTCGGTGGCCGTCAGATCGCCGGAGCCCTCCGCCAGCAGCGCGAAGCGGGTGATGCCCGTGCGCTCGGCACAGGCGGCGAGCCGGTCCGCGCACAGCCGCGGGGTCCCCACCGGATGCAGCCCGCACAGCAGCTCCGTATAGGCCAGCGGGTCGCGCATGGCACGATGGCGGCCGTCGACCGTGACATGCGCGTCCAGGCCGCGCCGCAGCCAGCCGGGCATCGCCTTCGCCAGCGTCTCCGCCGCGTCCCGGCGCGCATCGGCGATCTGCACCACGCCCGCGGAGACGTGCTCGGCCGAGGCGATGTCGTGCGGGTCGTGCCCCGCCTCCAGCGCGCACCTGCGCCACAGCGCGACCATCTCCGCCTTGTCGTCGTCCCCGCAGTGCATGCCCAGCAGCATCGGCAGCCCGCGCTCGGCGGCCAGCCGCACGGACGAGGGGGACGTACAGGCCACGATCACCGGCGGCCCGCCGGGCCCGGCCAGCGACTCCTCGGGGCGCGGGACCACCGCGACCTCGCGGAAGCGGAAGCGCTCGCCGTCCGCGCCCACGCGGGGCTCGCGCAGCCAGCGCAGCAGCAGATCCAGCGACTCCGGGAAGCCGTGTTCGTACGCGGCCAGGCCGGCGCCGAAGACCTCCAGGTCCACCCACGGCCCGCCGCGGCCGACGCCGAGCGTGAAGCGCCCGCCGGAGGTGAGGTGCAGCAGCGCGGCCTGTTCGCCCAGTGCCACGGGATGCGCCGTCGGCAGCACGCTGACCGCGGTGCCGACGCCGATCCGCTGGGTGCGCCCCAGCAGCAGCGCCGCCAGGGTCGTCGCCGACGGGCACACGCCGTACGGGACGAAGTGGTGTTCCGCCAGCCAGACCGAGTCGAGCCCGGCCTCCTCCGCGACTTCCGCGGAGCGCACCGCCCTGTGCAGTGCTTCCCCCTGTCCCTGGCCCGGGAACTGAGCGGCCAGGATGAATGCCCCAACGCGCATCGCTCTTCTGCCTCCTCGCAGCCGACGCGACATCCCCCTAACGGCAATAACGTCTGACACGTGCCAAAGGCACGGCCTGCGGCGAACTTTCCCGATGATCGCAGCATTGCGGTAGGCAGCGTCTACCCGAGGTCGGGCCGCGTAGGCTGACAGCGGACTGTGACCCGCCGATTTCCCGAGGTGCCCTGTGTCTCCGCGTCGAAACCGCCCGCGCGGCGGTGAGAAGCCCACCGACCGCGCGAGCGGGGAGCGCTACGGACTGGAGCGTACGGAACTGTGGCGCGGTGAGGACTGGATGGTCCGCCATATTGGGGGCGGTGCGGCGGCCAAGCACTACCGCTGCCCCGGCTGCGACCAGGAGATCCCGCCCGGGGTGCCGCACGTGGTCACCTGGCCCCAGCACGGCGACGTGGACGACCGCCGCCACTGGCACAAGGCCTGCTGGAACGCACGGGACCGCCGGAGCGCACGGCTCCAGCGGTCCCGGAACGCGCCCCGTTACTGAGCGCGTGAAACGGCGCGTGTGTGCTACACGTCGCGCTTGAGGAGGGCGGCGTAGGCGCCGCCGAGCCCGGCGGCGGCGAGGCCGCCGACGATCCACAGGGGCTGCCAGCCCGACGGGCCGCTGTCGGTCACGGCGTTGCTGTACATCGTGCCGAGCTGGCTCGGGATGGAGTACTCCAGCAGGAACTGCTGGATGTCCGCGAGGCTCTCGCCCTGCATGAAGATCGCCAGCACCAGCGGGAGCAGGTACAGGCCGATCATGGCCGTGATGGCACCCGCGGAGTGGCGCAGCATGGCGCCGAGGGCGAGCGCCACCAGGCCGAGCGCCGCCACGAAGAGGCTGACGCCGACCGTCGCCTTGATCCATTCACCGCCGGTGGGCGTCGGCGTGCCCTCGATGCCACCGAGCATGGCGTTGTCCAGTACCGCGACCAGAGCGGTTGTGACGAGTGAGACGACGAAGGTCACGCCGAAGAAGACGATCGCCTTGGCGGTCAGCACGCGGGCGCGGCTGGGGCAGGCGGTCAGGGTCGTACGGATCATCCCCGTGCCGTACTCCGAGGAGATGACCAGCACGCCCAGCGTCAGGACGCAGATCAGGCCCAGCATCATTCCGAAGGTGCCGAAGCTGAGCGGCGAGGCGCGGAGCTCGGTGACGCTGCCCGACACGGTCGCCGCAGCCAGCAGGCCGATGCCGAGGACAAGAAGGATCATCGACCCCAGCGTCCACATCGTCGAGCGCACCGAGCGGATCTTGGTCCACTCCGAGGCCAGGGCGTGGCCGAGGTGGGTGCGGCGGATCGGGATGGGGGAGACGTAACTGTCGCTCGCCGCCTGCCAGTTGGCCGGGGGCTGGGCCTGGCCCTGCGGCTGCTGGGGCGCCTGCTGGGGGTAGCCCTGCAGACGGGGGTCGGCCTGCGGCGGCACCGGTGCCTGCTGGGCCCGGTCCGGTGCGCCCTGCGCCTGGAGCATCATCGTGCCCGCGTCCTGGCGCTGCGGCGGCGCGGCCGGCTGCTGCTGGGCCTGGAGCATCATCGTGCCCGCCTCGCGCGCCGGGGCCGGGGCGGCCACGGGTTCGCCCTGCGGCCGGGGCTGTCCTTGCGCCTGGAGCATCATCGTGCCCGGCTCCTGGCGCGGGTCGACGGGGGCGGCGGGCTGCGCGGGAGCCTGCGGCGGCTGCTGCGCCTGGGGTGCCTCGGCGGGAACCGGCAGCTGGGCGGGCACGGCGTCGTTCGGCTCGGGCTGCGGCGCCTGCGGCTGCTGAGGGCTGGTCATCGGGCGTCCTCGCTGTGGGGCTGGGTCGTGTCGGCGGGGGCGGGGGCGGGTGCGGCGGGCGCTGCCACGGGCGGCTGCGGCTGCCCGTACGGGTTGGGCTGGGCCTGCGGTACGGGGGCGCCGTGCGGCGCGGCCGGCGGGTAGCCCTGGCCGGGAGCCTGCTGCGCGTACGGATTGGGCTGACCCTGCGCGTACCCCTGGGGGACCTGCCCCTGCGGCAGCTGCTGGTGCGGGGCCCGGCCCTGCTGCGCGTACCCGGCGGGGACCTGCTGCTGGAGGCCCGCGCGCAGGTCGGCCGTGGAGCGGTAGTCCACGGCGTTCTGCGTCAGCTGCATGTACGCCTCCTCCAGGGAGGCCTGGTGCGGGGAGAGCTCCCACAGCCGGATGCCGGAATCGTGCGCCAGGTCGCTGATGCGGGGCAGCGGCAGCCCCACCACGCGCAGCGCTCCGTCCTCCTCCGGCACGACCTGGCCGCCGGCCTCGCCGAGCACCGAGGTCAGCTTCTCGCACAGCTCGGGCTCGGTGTCGGGGGTACGGACCCGCGCGAAACCGGCGGAGTTGGCCGCGATGAAGTCCTTGACCGACATGTCGGCGAGCAGCTGGCCACGGCCGATGACGATCAAGTGCTCGGCGGTGAGCGCCATTTCGCTCATCAGGTGCGAGGAGACGAAGACGGTGCGGCCCTCGGAGGCCAGTTGCTTCATGAGGTTGCGGACCCACAGGATGCCCTCGGGGTCCAGGCCGTTGACCGGCTCGTCGAACAGCAGCACCTGCGGGTCGCCGAGCAGCGCGGCGGCGATGCCCAGGCGCTGGCCCATGCCGAGCGAGAAGCCCTTGGAGCGGCGCTTGGCGACTTCCTGGAGGCCGACCACCCCGAGCACCTCGTCCACCCGGCGGGCGGGGATGCCGGAGAGCTGGGCGAGGGAGAGCAGGTGCTGGCGCGCGCTGCGGCCGCCGTGCACGGCCTTGGCGTCCAGCAGCGCGCCCACCTGGCGCGGGGCGTTGGGAAGACGGCGGAAGGGGTGGCCACCGATCGTCACCCGGCCCGAGGTCGGGGCGTCCAGCCCCAGGATCATGCGCATGGTCGTCGACTTGCCGGAGCCGTTGGGCCCCAGGAAGCCGGTGACGGTCCCCGGCCGCACATGGAACGACAGGTTGTATACGGCCGTCTTGGCGCCGTAGCGCTTCGTCAGGCCGACTGCCTCGATCATTCTCCGCCCCTCGCGAGATGGTCGGGGCAGAGGACCCCTCGTGCCCCCGTAAGAGGTAGGAGGTTATCCAGAGGTTGACGGTTCCCGTCAAAACGGAGCAAAGGATGGGGCCGTACGGACAGTCGGGTCCGCGGTCAGGCGTCGCGCTTCTTCAGCAGCGCGAAGCCGCAGACCAGTACGACGGCCGTCCAGGCCACCATGATCGCCAGTCCGCCCCAGGGCCCGTAGGGGACGTCGTCGTCGACCGGGCGCACCACCTGCATGATCTTCTGGCCCGCCTGGTCCGGCAGGAAGCGGCCGATCTTCTTCGTCGCCGAGACGTTGCCCAGGATGTTGGAGATGAGGAAGAAGAACGGCATCAGGATGCCCAGCGAGAGCATCGGGCTGCGCAGCATCGCGGCCACGCCCATCGAGAAGACCGCGATCAGCGTCATGTAGAGCCCGCCGCCGAAGACCGCCCGCAGGACGCCCGGGTCGCCCAGCGACGCCTTGTGCTCGCCCATCATCGCCTGCCCGACGAAGAACGTCAGGAAGCTGGTGGCCAGTGAGACGGCGAAGGCCAGCACGGTGGCCACCGCGATCTTGCTGAACAGGAACGTGCCGCGCTGGGGCACGGCCGCCAGCGAGGTGCGGATCATGCCGGTGCTGTACTCGTTGGACACCACCAGCACGCCGAAGACGATGATGGCGAGCTGCCCCAGCCCCATGCCGGCGAAGCTGATCGCGGTGGGGTCGAAGGCGAGCCGGTCGCGGTCCGACATCTTGTCGAAGTCGTTCTTGGCCAGCAGGCTGATCAGCGCGCCCATGGCGACGGTGATCACCACCGCGATGCCCAGCGTCCACACCGTGGACCGCACCGACTTGATCTTGGTCCACTCCGACCGTACGACCTGGGAGACGACCGCCATGCTCAGGCGCCCTTCTTCTTGTTCTGCCAGTCCGCGCCCCATGTGCCCGCCTGGGAGGGCGAGTTGGGCGGCGCCGCGCCCTGGGGCCGTGACGGGTCCGGGTGGTGGGGGGTGTCCGAGTGCGCGTGGTACTCCACCGACTCGGCGGTCAGCTGCATGAACGCCTCCTCCAGGGAGGCCTGTTGGGGGCTGAGCTCGTGCAGCACGAGCCGGTGCTGGGCGGCCAGCTCGCCGAGCCGGTCGGCCGGCACCCCGTCGATCTCCAGCGTGCCGTTGCCGGCCGCCACCGCCGTGACCCCGGCGCCGTGCAGCACATCCAGCAGCCGCTCCTGCTCGGGCGAGCGCATCCGTACGTAGGAGCGCGAGTTCTGCCGGATGAAGTCGGCCATCGAAGTGTCCGCGAGCAGCTTCCCCTGTCCGATGACGATCAAGTGCTCGGCGGTGAGCGCCATTTCGCTCATCAGGTGCGAGGAGACGAACACCGTACGTCCCTGGGCCGCCAGCCCCTTCATCAGATTGCGGATCCAGTGGATGCCCTCGGGGTCCAGCCCGTTGACCGGCTCGTCGAACATCAGGATCTCGGGGTCGCCCAGCAGCGCGCCGGCGATGCCCAGGCGCTGCCCCATGCCCAGCGAGAAGCCCTTGGCGCGCTTCCTGGCGACCGCGCCGAGGCCGACGGTGTCCAGCACCTCGTGGACCCGGGCGCGTGGAATGCCATTGCTCTGCGCCAGACACAGCAGGTGGTTGAAGGCGCTGCGTCCGCCGTGCATGGCCTTGGCGTCCAGCAGCGCGCCGATATAGGTGAGCGGGTCGCGCAGCTGCCGGTAGTGCTTGCCGTCGATCCGGACCGTACCCGCCGTCGGGTTGTCCAGATCGAGCATCATCCGCATGGTCGTGGACTTGCCGGCGCCGTTGGGGCCGAGGAACCCGGTGACGATGCCGGGGCGCACGGTGAACGTGAGGTGGTCCACGGCCGTCTTCTCGCCGTACCGCTTGGTCAGCCCCTCGAGCTCGATCATGTCTTGCACGCTAAGCGCGCATGCGGCCTCCCGCCACCGGAGCGGGGCCCTCCCCTCATACGCACCCGCCCGCCTCCCTCGTAAGGGGGCGGGCGGGAAAATCTCCGCGGCCCGACGGCCGCAGCGGCCGCGTCAGCGGCCCTGCTGGGCGGGCACTCCACGGGAGATGGGCTCCTCGTCACCGGGGACACCGGCCGCCGCCACCGCGGCACCGGTGAGCGTCGCCAGCATCTCGCGCACGTTGGTGAGCTGGGCGTTGATGCTGTCGCGGCGGTTGGTCAGCGCCGCCAGCTCGCGCTCGGATTCGCTGCGGATACGGTCCGCCTTGGCGTTGGCGTCCGCCACGATGTCCTCCGCCTGGCGCTGCGCGGTCTCCACCGTCTGGCGGGCCCGGCGCTCGGCGTCCGTGCGCAGCTTCTCCGCCTCCAGGCGCAGCTGCTCGGCGCGGTGCTCGATCTCGGCGAGACGCTTCTCCGCCTTGGCCTGGCGCGAGGCCAGGTCGCGCTCGGACTGCTCGCGGCGCTTGGCGAGGTTGGTCTCGAAGTCGGCCGCGGCCTGGGCGGCCTTGGCGCGGGTCTCCTCGAAGAGGGAGTCCGCCTCCTCGCGCTTGGACTGCGCGTCCTTCTGCGCCTCGGCGCGCAGCTGGGAGGCGTCGCCCTTGGCCTTGTCGACGATCCGGGCGCCCTCGTCCTCCGCCTTCGCCTTGCGCTCGGCGGCGAACTGCTCGGCGTCGTTACGGACCTGCTGGGCGGCCGACTCGGCCAGCTCGCGGTGCTGCTCGGCGGCCCGGCGGGCCTCCTCGCGCAGGTCCTTGGCCTCCTCCTCGGCGAGACGGAGGATCTTCTCCACACGGGCACCCAGACCCGCATACGACGGTTCGGCATCGTTGACCTGTGCCTGGGCGTTCTGCGTCTCGAGGTGCAGCTCCTCGATCCGCTTTTCCAGCGAGGTGATACGGGCCAGTGCGCTGTCACGGTCGGCGACGAGCTTCGTAATGCGGTCGTCCACCTGACCGCGGTCGTACCCACGCCGCACGAGCTCGAAGCCGAAGGGGGAGGAAGTGTCGCTCATGGGGTTCCTGTCGAAAGAGACCGGTGAGGTGATAAGTGGAATCCTAGGGGCCGAAGCGGCGTGTCATCGAGTCATTGCCCGTTAGATCTGGAGAATGACCCCTCGTTTGAGTGGCTAGCCATCAGACTGCTTGCCACTCGAACGAGTTGCACCCGCGCCTGCGGCGGCCTTGACCCCGCCGTCCTTGGCGCCCGGCACTGATCCCGATGTCGGCGCTTCGAAAGATTCCAACGCCTCCAGCACGTCCTGGACACGGGAAATCTCCGCATTGATGTCCTCCCGGCGGCGTACGAGCACCTCCAGCTCGCGCTTTCCCTCCTCGACGATGCGGTCCGCTTCCTGCCGAGCCTCGGTGCGCAGGCGCTCGGACTCCCGTACCGCCTCGGCCTTCTTCTGCTCCGCCTCCTTGAGCAGTCCCTCCGCCTTCTTCACCGCGGCGATACGCACCTTGCTCGCCTCGCTGTTGGCGTCCGAGAGCAGCTGCTTGGCCTTGCCCTCGGCCTCCACCTGCTGCGCGGTGGCCTGCGCGATGAGCTTGTCCACCCGCTCGCCCGCCGACTTCATCGCCTCGGAGGACTCCCGGCGCGCCCGCTCGTGCAGCTCCTCGACCTCGGACTCGATACGGACCCGCAGCTCCTCGGCGCGGTCCCTTATGGCGGTGGCGTCCCCGCGCGCCTCGCTCAGCATGGTGTCCGCGTCCGTACGGGCCTTCTCCACCATGGAGTTGCCCTCGGACGTGGCCTCGGCCACGATCCGCTCGGCCTCCTTGCGGGCCGCGCCGACCATCGTGTCGGCCTGCTCCTCGGCCGCCGTCGCCGCCTTGAGCGCTTCCTCCTGCGCCTTGGCGACGAGCTGGTCGGCCTGCTCGGCGGCGTCCGCGCGGCGCTTGGCCGCGTCCTTGCGCGCCTCGTCCAGCGTGCGCTCGCACTCCTCCTGCGCCTCGGTGCGCAGCCGCTCGGCCTCCTTCTCGGCGGCCTCCTTGACCTTGGCCGATTCCGTACGGGTGCGGGTGGCGTGTTCCTGCGCGGAGGTGATGGTGTCCGCGGCCTCGCCGCGCATCCGGTCCGCCTCGGCGGTGGCCGTGGCGATCATGCGGTCGGCCTGCTCACGGGCGTCGGCCCGGGTGCGGTCCGCGTCGCGCTCGGCCTGCGCGCTGGCCTCGGCCGCCTCGGTGCGCAGCCGCTCGGCCTCGGTGGCGGCCTCCGAGATCAGCGTGTCGGCCTGCTCGGCGGCGTCCGAGCGCGTCTTGTTGGCGTCCTTGCGCGCCTGGTCGCTGGTGCGGTCGGCGTCCAGCCGCGCCGTCTCCAGGACCCCCTGCGCCTCGGCGCGCAGCAGCTCGGCCGCCGTGTTCGCCTCGGCGAGCAGCTCCTCGGCCTGCCGCTCGCCGTCGGCCCGCAGCCGCTCGGCGGCCTCCTGCGCCTCCTGGACGGTGCGCTCGGCGTCCGACTGGGCCGACGAGGTCAGCTCGGTGGCCTCCTCGACGATCCGCTCGGCCTCCGTACGCGCCTCGGCCACCAGGCGGTCGGCCTGCTCGGCGGCGTCCGTACGGATGCGGTTGGCGTCCTCGCGCGCCTCGGCGCGGGAGCGGGTGGCGTCCTGCTCGGCCGAGGCCAGCGCGTCGGAGGCGTCCGTCCGCAGCTGCTGCGCCTTGGCGGTGGCGTCCGCGACGAGCTTCTCGGCCTGCGCGGTGGCCTCCGCGATGAGCTCGTCGGCCTGCTCGGCGGCGTCCGTACGGGCCTTGCCCGCGGCCTCGCGCGCCTCGTCCAGGGTGACCTGGGCCTCGGTGCGCAGCCGCTCGGCCTCTTCGAGGGCATCGGTGACCGTGCGCTCGGCCAGCGCCTTGGCGGCCTCGGACTCCTCCTGCGCCTCGCGCCGGATCCGGGTGGCGTCCTGGGAGGCGCGCTCGCGCTCGGCGTACGCGTCGGCCCTGACCCGGTCCGCCTCTTCCTGCGCCTCGGTCTTCGTACGCTCGGCGGAGTGCTCGGCCGCGGAGCGCAGCCCGGCGATCTCCTCCTCGGCCTGCTCGTGCAGCCCGGCCACCGCCTCGCGCACCTGCTGGGCGGTCTGCTCGGCCGCGGCGACCAGCTCGGCGGCGCGCCGGTCGGCCTCCTCCACCAGCCGCTCCGCCTCGGCCTGCGCCTCGCTCACCCGCGTACGGGCCGAGGCCAGCAGCTCCTCGCTCTGCTCGTGGGCCTGGGTGCGCTCCTGGTGGGCCTCCTCGCGCGCCTCGCCGACCAGCTGATCGGCCTCGCGGCGGCGCCTGGCGGCCTCCTCCTGGGCGGCGGCCAGCGCCTCGGCGGCCTCGGTGCCGGTCCGCTCGGCGGCGGCCGCGGCCTCGGCGCGCACCCGGTCGGCGGTCTCCTGGGCCTCGGACTTGATCCGCTCGGCCTCGGCGGCGGCCTCGCTGCGCAGCCGTACGGCCACCGACTCGCCCTCGGCGCGGGCGCCGGCGGCGTCGGTGGCGGCCTCCTCGCGCAGCCGCTCGGCCTCCTCCTCGGCCTGCTGGGTCAGGGTCCGCAGCCGCTCGGCCGACTCGGCCTTGAGGCGGGCGGTCTCCTCCTGGGTCTCCTTGCGCAGCCGCTCGGCCTCCGCGCGCGCCTCGCGCAGCGCCTCCTCGGCCGCGCCGACCTTGTCCTCGGCGTCCGCGCGCAGCCGGGCCAGCTCCGCCTCGGCCTCGGCGCGGCGCTCGCCGGCCGCCTGCTCGGCCTCCTCGCGCAGCCGCTGCGCGGCCTGTTCCGCCTCGGAGGCGACGCCCGCAGCGGCCTGCTCGGCCTCGGCCCGCAGCTCCTCGGCCTGCGCCCTGGCCTGCTCCAGCGCCTCCTCGGCCTGCTCGCGCAGCGCCGCGGCCCGCTCGGCCGCCTCCGAGCGCACCCGCTCGCTGTCCGCCGCGGCGCCCGAACGGGTCTCCTCCGCATCGGACTTGGCCTTGGTCAGCAGCTCCTCGGCGGTCCCGGCCGCCTCCTCGATCTGCTGCACGGCCTCGCGCCGCGCCTCGGAGCGGATCCGCTCGCCCTCGGCGACCGCCTCGGCCCGCAGCTGCTCGGCCTCGCCGCGCAGCCTGCGCGCCTCCTCCTGCAGCTCGACCGTCTTGGCGCGGTACTCCTTGGTGTCGTCCTTGGCCGCGCCCTTGAGCTGCTCGGCGGTGTCGTGCGCGGCGCCCAGCAGCCGGTCCGCCTCGGCCTCGGCCTCCTTGCGGACCCGCTCGGCCTCCTCGGCGGCGGCCTTGGTGGTGGCCTTGGCGTCCTCGGAGGCCTTGGTCAGCATCTCCTCGGCGCTACGCGCCGCCTTGGCCAGCTGGGCCGCGGAGTCCTCGGCGGCCTGCGAGCGCGCCGACTCCTGCGCCTCGGCGACCAGCCGCTCCGCTTCGGTACGGGCGTCCGCGCGCAGCTGCTCGGCCTCGGCCCTGAGCGCGTCGGCCTCCTTGGTGGCCTCGGCCACCAGCCGGGCGATCTCCGCCTTGGCCGTACGGGTGCGCTGCTCGTTCTCCGACTCGGTGGCCGACAGCCGCTTGGTGGCGCTGAGCTGTGCTTCCTCCACCAGCTTGTCGGCCTGGGCGCGCGCCTCGCGCAGCGCGGTGTCGGCCTCCTGCATCCGCTGCTCGGCGGTGCGGGTCAGCTCGGTCGCCTGGCGGCGGGCCGTCTCGGACTCGGTGGCCGCCGACGTACGCAGCTGCTCGGCCTGGTCGGTGGCCTCCTGGGCCTGCGCGGAGGCGGCGTTCAGCAGCCGTTCGGCGTCGGTGCGGGCCCGGCGCAGGATCGCCTCGGCCTCGGCCCGGGCGCTCTGCGCCTCGCTGCCCAGGCGCTCGCGGGCCTGCTCGGCCAGCCGCTGCGCCTCGGCGCGGGCCCCGGCCAGGGCCTGCTCGGCCTCCGCCCTGGACTCCTCCATCAGGCGGCGGGCCTGGGCCTCGGTGCGCGCCCGCAGCTGCTCGGCCCAGGCGACGTTCTCGTTGACGTGCGACTCGACGGTCTGGCGGCGCTCGTTGAGCTCCTCGTCCAGGCGCTGGCGGCGGGCCACCGCCTCGGCGTGCAGCTCGGACTCCAGACGGGACTGCCGCTCGGCCTGCTCCTGGAGCAGGCGCTGGGTCTGCGCCCGTGCCTCGCGCAGCTCGCGCTCGGCGTCCGCACGCAGCTGGTCGGCCTGGATCTGGGCGTTGCGCAGCAGCTGCTCGGCCTGGTGGCTGACGTTGTCGTACGCAGGGCGGGCCGCGAGGTTGCGGCGCGCCTCGTGGAGCTTGGCGCGCAGCACCTCGACCTGATAGCCGAGGTCGTCGGCGTGCTGGACGGCCTTTTCCCGCTCTTTCTTCAGCCGCTCCATCTCGGCTTCGAACTGCGAGAGGTGGTCGGCCTCAGCCCACTCACGTTCGTGGCGCTCGTTGCCCCGCACTGCGCGGTCCCATCCGTCCCCTGGTCATGGTGGCGGCCGACTCCGTTCCTGACTCATACGGCTCCCGCGTTGGTCGCGCTGGAGCCGTACTGGAGCTGACCCTTCCGAAGAAATGGTGTCAGATCATCGGCAGAGTAGGGACCGAGCCCCAACCCGTACCCCGGCCGAGGCTGCACTCTACCGGCCGGGGAAGGTAAAGGTCAGTGCTCCGTCGCGGCCGTGACCAGTTCGGTGAGCACGCCGTGGCAGTCCTTGGGGTGAAGGAAGGTGATCCGGGAACCCATCGACCCCGTGCGGGGCTCTTCGTACAGAACGCGCACTCCCTTTTCGCGGATGTCCTCGGAGTCGCCGTCCACATCCGCCGTGCCGAAGGCGATGTGGTGGACGCCCTCGCCGTTCTTGGCCAGCCACTTGCCCACCGCGGAGTCCTCGCGGGTGGGCTCCAGCAGCTGGAGGTAGGAGGCGCCGCCGTCCGAGGTCTCGTTGATCTTGAGCATGGCCTCGCGGACGCCCTGCTCCTCGTTGACCTCGGTGTGGAAGACCGTGAAGCCGTAGGTCCTGCGGTAGAACTCGACGGTCGCGTCGAGGTCGAAACAGGCGATCCCGATGTGGTCGATTCGCGTCAGCATGTGTCCAGTGCACCGCTCGTATGCGCGGTTACGCAACGTGCGCGCGATCACACCCACTGCCCGGTGACCCGGCGCGTACCGCTCAGTACATTGACGGGAACCCTCGTTAACTTCGTTGACGGGACCCCTCGTTTGACGTCAGTGGCGCACGTGACATTCGCGACGTCACCGGCGTGGACCCCTCGACAACTTCCCTGCACAGGAAGGGCCGCACCATGAGTGGCACGAACGGCAGCACCTCTGTGATCGTCGCGGGAGCGCGCACTCCCATGGGCCGTCTGCTGGGGTCCTTGCGGACCTTTTCCGGAGCCGATCTGGGCGCGGTGGCCATCAAGGCCGCACTGGACCGGGCGGGTATCGGCGGCGACCAGGTGCAGTACGTGATCATGGGGCAGGTCCTCCAGGCGGGTGCCGGGCAGATTCCCGCCCGGCAGGCGGCGGTCAAGGCCGGCATCCCGATGAACGTCCCCGCGCTCACCGTCAACAAGGTGTGCCTGTCCGGGCTCGACGCGATCGCGCTGGCCGACCAGCTCATCCGGGCCGGCGAGTTCGACGTGGTCGTGGCCGGCGGCCAGGAGTCCATGACCAACGCGCCCCACCTGCTGCCCAAGTCCCGCGAGGGCTACAAGTACGGCGCGGTCCAGATGCTGGACGCCATGGCGCACGACGGCCTGACCGACCCCTTCGAGGGCATCGCGATGGGGGAGTCCACCGAGAAGCACAACACCCGGTACGGCATCGACCGGGCGCCGCAGGACGAGTTCGCCGCGCTCTCCCACCAGCGGGCCGCCGCCGCGCAGAAGAACGGCCTGTTCGAGGCCGAGATCACCCCCGTGGAGATCCCGCAGCGCAAGGGCGAGCCGGTCCTCTTCAGCAAGGACGAGGGCATCCGCCCCGAGACGACGGTGGAGTCGCTGGGCCGGCTGCGGCCCGCCTTCGCCAAGGACGGCACGATCACCGCGGGCACCGCCTCGCAGATCTCCGACGGCGCGGCCGCCGTCGTGGTCATGAGCAAGGCCAAGGCGCAGGAGCTGGGCCTGGAGTGGATCGCGGAGATCGGCGCGCACGGCAATGTCGCCGGGCCCGACAACTCGCTGCTGCCGCAGCCGGGCAACGCCATCAAGCACGCGCTGGGCAAGGAGGGCCTGGACGTCGAGGACCTCGACCTCTTCGAGATCAACGAGGCGTTCGCGGCCGTCGCGGTGCAGTCAATGCGGGACCTGGGGGTGTCCCCGGAAAAGGTGAACGTCAACGGTGGCGCGATCGCGCTGGGGCATCCGATCGGCATGTCCGGCGCGCGCATCGTGCTGCACCTCGCGCTGGAGCTGAAGCGGCGCGGCGGCGGTGTGGGCGCGGCGGCGCTGTGCGGCGGCGGCGGACAGGGCGATGCGCTGATCATCCGGGTACCGGGCAAGTAGGGCCGGGAGCCGACCGCGCGGGCCGGCCAGGACCGGGTCGGCCCGCGCGGACGATGGACGTACGAAGCGACGTAAGGGAGCTGGGCAGCGATGGTGGACGTCCCCACACTGGTCGAGCAGGCGCGCGAGGGAAAGCCGCGCGCGGTGGCCCGGCTGATCTCACTGGTGGAGGGGGCGTCGCCGCAGTTGCGCGAGGTGATGGCGGCACTCGCCCCGCTGACCGGCTCGGCGTACGTGGTCGGGCTGACCGGCTCCCCCGGGGTGGGCAAGTCGACCACCACCTCGGCGCTGGTGACCGCGTACCGCAGGATCGGCAAGCGGGTGGGCGTGCTGGCCGTGGACCCCTCCTCGCCCTTCTCCGGCGGCGCGCTGCTCGGTGACCGGGTGCGGATGTCGGAGCACGCCTCGGACCCCGGCGTCTACATCCGCTCCATGGCCACCCGCGGCCATCTGGGCGGGCTGGCCTGGGCCGCGCCCCAGGCGATCCGGGTGCTGGACGCGGCGGGCTGCGACGTGGTGCTGGTGGAGACGGTGGGGGTGGGGCAGTCCGAGGTGGAGATCGCCTCGCAGGCCGACACCTCGGTGGTGCTGCTGGCGCCCGGGATGGGCGACGGGATCCAGGCCGCGAAGGCGGGCATCCTGGAGATCGGGGACGTCTACGTCGTCAACAAGGCCGACCGGGACGGCGCGGACGCCACCGCGCGGGAGCTCAACCACATGCTGGGGCTGGGCGAGGCGCGCTCCGCGGGCGACTGGCGCCCGCCCATCGTCAAGACGGTCGCGGCGCGGGCCGAGGGCGTGGACGAGGTCGTCCAGGCGCTGGAGAAGCACCGCGCCTGGATGGAGGAGCGGGGCGTCCTGGCCGAGCGGCGCCGCTCGCGCGCCGCGCGCGAGGTCGAGACGATCGCGGTCACCGCGCTGCGCGAGCGCATCGGCGACCTGCACGGCGACCGCCGCCTGGACGTCCTGGCCGACCGCATCGTCGGCGGCGAACTCGACCCGTACGCCGCCGCTGACGAACTGGTCGCGGGCCTGACGGAGTCCTGAACCTCCCGTGCGTGTCCGCGTCGTGGAGGCGGGCCCGGCACGATCCGGCCCCTCCGGCGTTCGAGGACGAGCCCGGCGACAGCCCCCGGCCGTCCCGCCGGGGGCACGCGGCCGGCCCGTCAGTCGTCGTACCCGTCGTTGTCGTTGTCGTCGCGGTCCGACGCCGGTACGGCGCTCACCTTCGCCGAGTTCAGGTCGACGTTCAGCTTGTGCTCCTTGCCGTCCTTGGTGACCGACTCGACCTCCCACACGGCCGTGGAACGGTGGTCGTCGTCCAGGTCGACGGAGGTCACCGTGCCGTAGGACGTGGCGGCGGTACGGGCCGCCCGCGCGGCGTCGACCTGGGTGCCCTTCAGCTCGGCGCGGGCGCGGTCCTGCCCGTGGTCGTCGTGCCCGGTGCGGGTGCCCAGCACCTTCGCGTTGCCCGCGTCGACGGTGATCTCGTGCCACTTGCCGTCCTTGCCGAGCACGTCCACGTCCCAGACCAGGCCGGGGTCGTCCTCGTCGAGGTCGATGCCGGTGACGGTGCCGGGGACGGACTTCAGCGCGGCGGCCGCGGCGTCGGGCGCGAGGACCTTGGCGGCCCGCGCCTCGACGAGGTCCTCATGGGCGTCGTCGTCCTGGACGCGTACGGAGGACGTACCCGGCTGCGCGGAGGAGGCGGAGGGGGACGCGGCGGTGCCGGAATCTCCCGTGAGCGCCACGGCGGTCGCGGTGCCACCGGCGATGAGTGCGGCCGCGGCGACCCCGGCGATGACGATGTTGCGCTTCATGGTTCTCCCCGATCGAAGGGTTGCGGTCTGTCGGTGTCCACCGTCGCGCGGCGAAGCTGAAGGCAGCCTGAAGGCGCCTGAAGAGTCCTTCAGGGTGGGGGTGGCAGGCTGGCCCCATGCGTCTGTTGATCGTGGAGGACGAGAAGCGGCTGGCCCTGTCACTGGCCAAGGGGCTGACGGCCGAGGGGTACGCGGTCGATGTGGTGCACGACGGGGTGAGCGGGCTGCACCGGGCGGGTGAGGGCGACTACGACCTGGTCGTGCTCGACATCATGCTGCCGGGGATGAACGGCTACCGGGTGTGCGCGGCGCTGCGCGCGGCGGGCAACGAGGTGCCGATCCTGATGCTGACGGCCAAGGACGGCGAGTACGACGAGGCCGAGGGTCTCGACACGGGCGCCGATGACTATCTGACCAAGCCGTTCTCGTACGTGGTGCTGGTGGCGCGGGTCAAGGCGCTGCTGCGGCGGCGCGGGCGCAGCGCCCTGCCGGTGCTGCGGGTCGGCGAGCTGAGCATCGACCAGGGGGCGCGGCGCGTCGAGCGGGCGGGCGCCGAAGTCACGCTGACCGCAAAGGAGTTCGCGGTGCTGGAGCAACTGGCGCTGCGGGCGGGCGAGGTGGTGTCCAAGGCGGAGATCCTGGAGCACGTGTGGGACTTCGCCTACGACGGCGATCCCAACATCGTCGAGGTGTATGTGAGCGCGCTGCGGCGGAAGTTGGGGCCAGGGGCGATCGCCACCGTGCGCGGCGCCGGGTACCGGCTGGTGCCCGGTGCGTAGGGTCTTCGGTTCCGTACGGGCCAGGGCCGCGCTGGGCGCGACGGCCGTGGTGGCGCTGGCGCTGGTGGTGGCCGGGCTGGCCGTACTGGCCGTGCTGCGCGACAACCTGCACGGCCAGGCGGGGCTCCAGGCGGAGGTCGCCGCGCGCGAGGTCGCCTCCCAGATCGCCACGGGCGCGCCGTACCACAAGCTCGAACTGCCCGACGGGGACCGGCCCGTGGTGGTCCTGGACGACGACGGGAAGGTGCTGGCGGCCGGCGAGGACGTCCAGGCGGTGGACGGGAAGCCGGTGGTGCTCGGCTCCTCGGGGCCGGGCCGCGGTGGGCACGGCGACGACGAGGACAGCGACGACCGGGACGCCGAGGACGGGGTCGAGCCCGGCGAGGTGGAGGACAAGGCCCATCTCGCCGACGGCACGGCGCTCGTCGACGGGCGCGCGGGCGACTACCGCTTCGCCACCCTCAAGGCCAAGGACACCAAGGGGGAGAAGGCCGTGGTCCGGGCGGGCGCGCCGCTGGCGTCCGAGCGCGCCGCGGTGGCGTCGGTGCGCGGCGCGATGCTCGCGGGGCTGGTGCCGCTGCTGCTGGTGGTGGCGGGGGTGACCTGGCTGGTGACGCGGCGGGCGCTGCGCCCGGTGGAGGGCATCCGCGGCGAGATGGCGGCGATCACGGCCAGTACGGATCTGTCGCGGCGGGTGCCCGAGCCGGGGTCGCGGGACGAGATCGCGCGGCTGGCCCGTACCACCAACGAGACGCTGGCGGCGCTGCAGACGTCGGTGGAGCGCCAGCGGCGGTTCGTCGCGGACGCCTCGCACGAGCTGCGCAGCCCGATCGCCAGTCTGCGCACCCAGCTCGAAGTGGGCGTGGCCCACCCGGAGTTGCTGGATGTGCCGGGCGCGGTGCAGGACGTGGTGCGGCTGCAGCACCTGGCGGCGGATCTGCTGCTGCTGGCGCGGCTGGACGCGGGGGAGCGGCCCTCACCGGCGCGGGTGGACCTGGCGGCGCTGGTGCGCGAGGAGGTCTCGCAGCGGGTGGGGGACCGGGTGCCGGTCGAGGTCGACGGGGCGCAGGGCGGTGAAGTGGCCGGGTCCCGCGGCCAGTTGGCGCGGGTCGTGGGCAATCTGCTGGACAACGCGCAGCGGCACGCCCGCAGCGCGGTGCGGGTGGAGGTGGCGCGCGAGGGCGAGTGGGCCGTGCTGCGGGTGGCGGACGACGGGGCCGGGGTGCCCGAGGGCGAGCGGGAGCGGATCTTCGAGCGTTTCGTACGGCTGGACGACGCCCGGGCCAGGGACGACGGCGGGGCGGGCCTGGGCCTGGCCATCGCGCGGGATGTCGCCGAGCGGCACGGCGGCACGCTGCGCGCGTGCGACGGCGCGGTCTTCGAGCTGCGGCTGCCGTCCGTCTGAGCGCTGCGCCGGCAGCGCGGCCGGGACCCCGCGGGCCGCCGAGGGCCGGTCGCGCCCACGCGGCGGAGCCGCATACCGGCACGGCCCCGCGCCCCTTGGGGGCACGGGCGAACCGCACCGGACGTCCATCACAGCGCTCAGGGCCTGCCGCGGCGGCCTCGCAGGTGTTCGGCGACCGGGGTCAGGGAGGTGCGCAGCGCTTCGAGGTCCTCGGCGGAGAAGAGGTCGATGAAGTGCTTGCGTACGGATTCGACGTGGTGCGGGGCGACTCGGCGCATGGTGTCCCAGCCCTGGTCGGTCAGGACCGCGAACAGGCCCCGGCGGTCGGACTCGCAGCTCTCGCGGCGGACCAGGCCCGCGTTCTCCATGCGGGTGATCTGGTGGGACAGCCGGCTCTTGGACTGGAGGGTCGCGGCGGCCAGGTCGCTCATCCGCATCCGCCGGTCCTCGGCCTCGGAGAGGTTGACCAGGATCTCGTAGTCGTTGTTGGTCAGGCCGAACGGCTGCAGATCGCGTTCGAGCTGGTGCATCAGCAGCCTGCTGACATCCAGATGCGTGCGCCAGGCGCGCTGCTCCTGGTCGGTCAGCCAGGGGGTGTCGCTCTCGGTCGTCATGGAAGAATTCTACCCGTGAAAGTTGAATGGTGAATTAGTCGCGCCAGGGCGGCGGCTGTGACGACGTTGGTCAGGCGTTCGAAGTCACCGTCCGCAGACTACCGCTCACAGCCCGAAGCGGCGCTGGAGCCCCCCGAGCTGTCCGGGCAGTTGAGGCAGTTGTGAGCCACCTTGCGACGCCGTCTGCCCGCCTCCCGGTACGCCCGCTTCGTTCGGAATGTCCCCCGTGGTCTGCTCTGCCATCAGCTGCTCGGTCGACTGGAGCAGGACCGTGCCCGCCCCCACGAACTCGAATTGGTGCTCCTCGCCCGAGGCGCCTCCGATGCCCGTGTGCGCGCGCAGGCCGCCGAGGAAGCCGCGCAGGTACTGGTGGTCGTAGTGGTGGCAGGGGGAGGGGCAGTCGGCCCAGCCCACCAGCGCCTGGGGGTCGACCCGGATCGGCGGTTCCATGAAGACCACCGGCCCGTTGGAGGCCGCCACGAACTTGCCCGTACCGATCAGCGTGAGAAAGCCCGGAATGATCGACTGCTTCAGCGAAAGAGATGGCTGAAAGGCGAGCAAGTTGCCCGAGCGAATGGTCAGGTTGCCGTCTTCGAGGTCGAAGGAGTTGACGTCGAAGGCCCGGTCTGCAAGGACCATCTTCCCCTGGCCCTCGGCCACCACCCAGTCCGCGGCGTGCAGTGGCGAATGAAAACTTCCGGCGATCAGCCGCTCCAGCCGGCCGTGTCCGATGCCGTGGAAGTCGATCTGCCCGTAGTAGGCGACCATCTTTCCCTTCTGCAGGAACCACTGGCCGTTGAGGTCCACGCTGAAGGCGTACGGATTGACGTTGTCGTCGGCGGGCAGGGAGTGGACGTCGTGCACTACGGGACCGGTCACAGCTTTTCCTCCGACGCCTGTACGTAGACGGTGCCCTGGCCGGACAGCTCCAGTTGGAACGCCTCGCCGGAGCCGCGGCCGACCATGTCCCGCCAGCCCAGGGCGGTGGACAGCTTGTTGCGCACCTCGCCGCGGTGGGCGACGTAGGCCTGCGGGTCGACATGGACGGGGCGGTCCTGGGTGATCGGCAGCTCGATCACGCCGCCGTGGGCCATCACCGCGACCGAGCCATGGCCCTTGAGCGTGGTGGTGAACAGGCCCTGCCCGGTGACCTGGCCGCGGACCATGCCCATCACGCCGCCCTGCGAGCCCATGAACATCGTGCCCTGCTGGAGGGAGCCGTCGAAGGCGAGCAGCCGGTCGGCCTCGACGTAGAGCGTCTCGCCGGTCAGGTCCACGACGTGGATGTGGTGGCCGCCGTGCCCGAACATGACCGTGCCGCTGCCCTCGACCGTCATCAGGGGAGCGGCCTCATTGGCGATGCGGCGGCCGATCATCGAGGTGATGCCGCCCTGCCCGCCCTGGATGTTGGGGGTGAAGCCGACCTCGCCGCGGTAGGCGAGCATCGCCCCGCGCTGGCTGAACATCCGCTGTCCCGGGACCACTTGGGCCTGCACCATGCGGGAGTTCACAAGAGTGAAGGGCATCAGATGTCGCCCCCGATGGTGTTGCGCTCGCTGGGCTGCACGTACACCAGGCCCTCGCCCTCGAAACGGATCTGGAAGGCCTCACCGGAGCCCTCCCCGATCAGTGTGCGGAAGTTCACGCCGGACTGGAAGTGCTGCTTGAGGTCGCCGGTGTGCGCGACGTACGCGCCCGGGTCGACCTGCAGCGGGGTCTGTTTGGTGACCCGCAGCACCACGGCGGGGCCGTCGGAGACGAGCGCGGCCTGGCCGCTGCCCTCGACGGTGGTGGTGAACAGGCCGTTGCCCTGCGAGGAGCCGCGCAGCCCGGTGAAGGTGGTGCCGGTGCGCAGCGTCGCTTGCGTGCACAGCAGGTTGGAGGCCTCCACGTACAGCTTCTCGCCGGTGAGCTGGACGAGGTTGATCTCGCTGGCGCGGTCGGCGAAGTAGCAGGTGCCGTGGCCCTTCACCTCCATCACGGCCATCTGCTCGCCGGTCAGGCGCCGGGTCACCATGCCGCGCAGGCCCTCCCCGCCACCGGTCATCTTCTTGAACGTCATCCGGCCGTCGTACGCGACCATCGCACCGTTCTTCGCCTTGACGGCGTCGCCGGTCATGTCGACGGCGAGCACCTTGCTCCCCTGGAGCCGAAAGTGAGCCACTCCCCGAAGGTAACGGGCTTCGGGACCCCTGAACAGTGATCCTTTGGGCGCCTGTAACAATGGGGAGGCCCTTGTGAAGTCATGCACAAGCTGTAGAGCCCCCCGATTTTCCTCAGCCCACCCGAACGAGGTTCCCGTGGACATCAAGACCGCCGCCGCCCTGCACCGGCTGCGCCTGGCCTCCATCCCGGAGGCGCTCTCCTTCCCCGCGCTGCTGATCTTCGGCACGGGGTTCCGTATCGCCTTCGACTTCGACACCCTGGTGATGCCGCTCGGCATGATCCACGGCGTGCTCTTCGTGATCTACGTGGTGCTGCTGCTGGACGTGTGGAACCGCACCAAGTGGCCCCTCAAGCGCGTCGCGTTCTTCTTCGTGCTGGCGATCCTGCCCTTCGGCGGCCTGTACGGCGACAAGGTCCTCAAGCGCGAGGAGGCGGCCGGCGTGATCGCCGCCCGCGCCCGCAAGGAGGCCGACAAGGAGGGCGCCACCTCATGATCGTCGCCTTCTCCGTGAGCCCGCTGGGCGTGGGCGAGGACGTCGGCGAGTACGTCGCCGACGCGGTCCGGGTCGTACGGGAGTCGGGGCTGCCCAACCGTACGGACGCGATGTTCACGTCCATCGAAGGTGAGTGGGACGAGGTCATGGACGTCGTCAAGCGCGCGGTGGCGGCGGTCGAGGCGCGGGCCGGACGGGTCTCGCTCGTCCTGAAGGCCGACATCCGGCCCGGCGTCAGCGACGGTCTGACCCGGAAGGTCGAGACCGTGGAGCGCTACCTCTCGCAGGATCAGCGGGGCTGACCCGAGGTCCAGCACGGGGTCTTCGCGTTGCTGCGCCCCTCCAGGGCGTTCTCGATGTTCCGCATCACCTGCGGGTCCACCGCGACCGCGAAGTGCTCGGTGGGGCTGGCGGGACACTGGTCCTGGAGCACGACGTTGGTGACGTTGGGGCCGTCGAGCCTGCCGATGGTGTACGGCACGGCCAGCTCGTCGAGCTTGGTCATGATGTTGGTGTACTTCACCCACGGCACGGCGGCCCCGCCCCGGTGCAGCTCCTCCTGGAAGGCGGAGTCCTTCAGGAACTCCCGGCAGAAGCCGCAGGCCTGGTCCAAGGTCAGCCCGAGGAACAGGTCCGCGCCGAAGATCCGGCCGAACTTGTGCAGATCGGAGACGCCGAACAGCGGCAGGCCCTGCCAGAACGGCGTCAGCCCGATGTAGGTGCCGACCTTCGTGGGGCCGGTGAACTTGGTGTAGTAGCCGCTGACCATCGTGCCCCAGGAGTGGCTGAGCAGATCCACCTTCTTCGCCCCGGTCGAGGCCAGCACCTTGTCGACGAAGACGTCCAGGTCCCTGGCGGCGGGCTTGACCGAGGTGATGCCGGCCGCCAGGTTCGCGGGCGGCGGCAGCAGCTTGTTGCGGCCCAGGGTGACGGCGTAGACGCAGTAGCCCTTCATGGCGAGCTGGGGCGCGATCGCCAGCCAGTTGATGAAGCGGTTCACGACGATGCCGTGCACCAGCACGACCGGGTTGGGGTGCTGCGCGCTCGGCCTGCAGCTCCAGTTGTTGGCGCCCGGCGGGGCCGGCCAGGGGTCGTCCTTGTCCGGGTCGCCCGCCGGGGCGGCGGCTCGCGGGGCGGGGGGCGCCGCCGCTGCGGCCGCCGGGCCGGTGCCGATCAGGACGGTGACCGCCAGCCCCAGGGCGAGGAGACTCTTGCGCACGGCCGCCGCCTTCCGGTCGTTCGATAACGGTGTGCAGTGACGCGTAACCGGAAGTGACGCTACGGGCGGGTGCGCCGCCCGGCGACCGGCGCCGGGCCGACCGGGTGCTGTGCTCAGCCGCCAGCCGCCAGCCGCCAGCCGCCAGCCGCCAGCCGCCAGCCGCCAGCCGCCAGCCGCCAGCCGCCAGCCGCCGGCCGCCGGCCGCCAGCCGCCAGCCGTCAGCCGTCCCCGGCCACCAGCGCGATGCCCAGCGGTGTGCGCTCGTACAGCACCTCGTGGCCCCGGCGGCGCGCGACCAGCAGACCGGCCGCGCGCAGCACGGACAGGTGCGCCGAGACCGACGAGGGGGCCAGGCCCAGCCGCTGGGCCAGGGCCGTGGTGGAGGACGGGCCGTCCAGGGCCGCCAGGACCGCGGCGCGGTTGGCGCCCAGGAGGCGGGACAGCGCCTCGGCGGCCGCCGGCTCGCTCCACAGCCCGCCGATGCCGCGGGCCGGGTAGATGACGGTGGGCTGCCAGGGCGGCTCGAAGCCGCTGACCACATCGGGCCAGACGAAGACGCTGGGCATCAGCAGCACGCCCCGCCCCGACAGCTCCTGCACCAGCAGGAAGTCCGTGCGCGTACCGACGCGCAGAGTGCCGTCGGCCCAGCTGATGCGGGGGTGCAGATCGGCGAAGAGCCCGGCCAGCCCGCCGCTCGCCAACTGCCGTGACCGGTAGGCGATCTCGGCCTCCAGCAGGGCGCGCAGCCGCGGCCAGTCCGGGGCCAGCAGCGCCCGCCAGGCCCGCTCGGTCAGATCCGCCAGCTCCTGTACGGCCCGCGCGGGGTCGGCCAGCAGCGCGCGCCCCCGCTCCGAGCCGGCCGCACCGGGCGTGCACGCCAGCGACTTGGCCATCTCGGCGCGGGCCACCGCCGGATCGGTCGCCCGCATCCGGGCCAGCTGCTCCTCGAAGGAGGTGAGCGCGGTGTCCGGCGGCGGCCCGAGGAAGTCCGGGGTGTAGCCGGGCGGCACCGCCGGCATCAGCAGCCACAGCGGCCGCAGATCGAGGCCCTGGACCGCCTGCCGCATCCGCCGCAGCCACGGCAGGTGATAGCCGTGCCGGTCCGTCCTGCGCACCGTACGCAGCGCTTCGTGGGTCTCGCACAGCGGCGAGAGGGCGAAGCGGATACGGAGCAGGTCGTCCGCCCCGAAGCGCAGGTCCATGGGCACCCGGCAGGTCCCCCCTCCCCGTGGATTCGGCTCGGGCCGAAACACTAGGGGCCGCCGGGCCGTCCCGGAAGGCTGCCCGCATGGCGAACACCTCCCACAGCCTCGCGCAGGAACTCCCCGACGGAAGGCCGGACCGTCCCTCGGATCAGCGGCGCCGCGCCGGGTACCGGGCCGTGTTCGCGGTGCGCGAGTTCCGTGCCGTCTTCGCGGCGCACCTGCTGTCCTCGCTCGGCGTCGTGGTCTGCGAGATCGCGCTGTCCGTGCTGGTCTACCGGCTCACCGGCTCCCCGCTGCTGAGCGCGCTGACCTTCGCGCTGGGCCTGCTGCCGTACCTGATCGGCGGCACGCTGCTGTCCGCGGTCGCCGACCGCTTCCCGGCCCGCCGCGTCCTGGTGATCTGCGACCTGGTGTGCGCGGTGTGCGCCGCGGGGATGGCGGCGCCGGGCGCGCCGGTGGCCGTGCTGCTCGTGCTGCGCTGTGTCACCGCGGCCGTCGCACCCGTCTTCGGCGGTACGCGCGCCGCGACGCTCGGCGAGATCCTGGGCGCGGGCGAGCGGTTCGTGCTGGGGCGCTCGGCGCTGCGGATCGTCTCGCAGAGCGCGCAGCTGGCCGGGTTCGCCGTCGGCGGGCTGCTGCTGGCCGCCGTCTCGCCGCGCACCGTGCTCCTGGTCACCGTCGGCACCTTCCTCGCCTCCGCGCTGCTGCTGCGTCTGGGCACCCGGCGGCGCCCCGCGCGGGCCGGTGGCGCGGGCCCGGTCCTGGGCGCTTCCCTGGCCGGTACGCGCCGTCTGCTGGCCGACCGCCGCATCCGCGCGCTGCTGCTGCTGTCCTGGCTGCCGCCGATGTTCGTGGTGGTCCCCGAGGCGCTGCTGACGCCGTACGCCGACGTGCTGGGGCTGGGTACTGCCGGGCTCGGCCTCCTGATGTGCGCCATGCCGGTCGGTGCCGTCGCCGCCGAGACACTGGTGGGCTCCTTCCTGAGCCCGCGGGGCCGGGCCAGGATCGTCCTGCCCATGGGCCTGTTCGCGGTGCTGCCCGCCCTCGGTTTCGCCGCCCGCCCCTCGCTCGGCTGGGCGCTGGTCCTGCTCGTCCTGACCGGCACCGGCATCTCGTACACCCTGGGCCTGGACCAGTGGTTCGTGGCGGCGGTTCCCGAGGAGCTGCGGGGGCGCGCGATGACGCTGATGACGGCGGGCCTGATGACGGTGCAGGGGCTGGGCATGGCGCTGGCGGGCCTGGCCGCCGAGTTCGTCCCCCTGCACGTGGTCATGCCGGCCGGCGGGGTCCTGGGCGCGCTGCTCGTCGGGCTGGTGATCCTCCAAGTGCGGCGCACGGCACCGCGGCCTGTGGCGGTACCGAGTACTGAGACAGGGCTGACCGGGATATGACCGGCGGGTAGGGTCGTGGACGTGCCGAAGCCGCTCAGCCTTCCCTTCGATCCCATCGCGCGCGCCGACGAACTGTGGCAGCAGCGGTGGGGAGCCGTACCGTCCATGGCCGCGATCACCTCGATCATGCGGGCCCAGCAGATCCTGCTGGCCGAGGTGGACGCGGTGGTCAAGCCCTACGGCCTGACCTTCGCGCGCTATGAGGCGCTGGTGCTGCTGACCTTCTCCAAGGCGGGCGAGCTGCCGATGTCCAAGATCGGGGAGCGGCTGATGGTCCACCCGACCTCGGTGACCAACACCGTGGACCGGCTGGTGAAGTCCGGTCTGGTGGCCAAGCGGCCCAACCCCAACGACGGGCGCGGGACGCTGGCGTCCATCACGGACAAGGGCCGCGAGGTGTGCGACGCGGCCACCCGCGAGCTGATGGAGATGGACTTCGGCCTGGGCGCGTACGACGCCGAGGAGTGCGGGGAGATCTTCGCGATGCTGCGGCCGCTGCGGGTGGCGGCGGGGGATTTCCAGGAGAAGTGACGGCGGGCCGGGGGCGGCGAAGATCGCCCCGGAACGGGCGGTTACGCTCGATGCCATGAAGCGAAGCGTGCTGACCCGTTATCGGGTGATGGCCTATGTCACTGCCGTCATGCTGCTGGTGCTGTGCGTCAGCATGATCTTCAAGTACGGGTTCGACAAGGGCGCGGATCTCACGCTGCTGATCTCGCAGGTCCACGGCGTGCTCTTCATCATCTACCTGGTCTTCGCCTTCGACCTGGGGTCCAAGGCGAGGTGGCCGTTCGGCAAGCTCTTGTGGGTCCTGGTCTCCGGGACGATCCCGACGGCGGCGTTCTTCGTGGAGCGCAAGGTCGTACGGGACGTGGCGCCGCTGATCGAGGGGGCACAGGCCCAGCCGGTCAAGGCCTAGCCACACGCTCGGCCGCTCTGCGCTCGGCACGTCTTCGGACGGCTCCGTCGCACCCGCCAGGAGGGGGGGCGTGACGGAGTCCGTCCGACAGCCATCGACAATTACTAGGACGTCCTAGTAAATTTGCCTCATGGACGCTGACGCGATCGAAGAGGGCCGCCGTCGCTGGCAGGCCCGGTACGACTCCGCCCGCAAGCGGGAAGCGGACTTCACGACGCTGTCGGGCGATCCCGTCGAGCCGGTCTACGGGCCCAGGCCCGGCGACGCCTACGAGGGGTTCGACCGCATCGGCTGGCCCGGCGAGTTCCCCTTCACGCGTGGCCTGTACCCCACCGGCTACCGCGGCCGGACCTGGACCATCCGTCAGTTCGCCGGGTTCGGCAACGCCGAGCAGACCAACGAGCGGTACAAGAAGATCCTGGCCAACGGCGGCGGCGGGCTGTCCGTGGCCTTCGACATGCCGACCCTGATGGGGCGGGACTCCGACGACGCGCGCTCGCTGGGCGAGGTGGGCCACTGCGGCGTCGCCATCGACTCCGCCGCCGACATGGAGGTCCTGTTCAAGGACATCCCGCTGGGCGATGTCACGACCTCGATGACGATCAGCGGCCCCGCCGTCCCCGTCTTCTGCATGTACCTGGTCGCCGCCGAGCGCCAGGGCGTGGACCCCGCCGTGCTCAACGGCACCCTGCAGACGGACATCTTCAAGGAGTACATTGCGCAGAAGGAGTGGCTCTTCACCCCCGAGCCTCATCTGCGCCTCATCGGCGACCTGATGGAGCACTGCGCGGCGGGCATCCCCGCCTACAAGCCGCTCTCGGTCTCCGGCTACCACATCCGCGAGGCCGGGGCGACGGCCGCGCAGGAGCTGGCGTACACCCTCGCCGACGGCTTCGGCTACGTCGAGCTGGGCCTGAGCCGCGGGCTGGACGTCAACACCTTCGCCCCCGGCCTGTCCTTCTTCTTCGACGCGCACGTGGACTTCTTCGAGGAGATCGCCAAGTTCCGCGCGGCGCGCAGGATCTGGGCGCGCTGGATGCGCGACGTGTACGGCGCCACGAGCGAGAAGGCGCAGTGGCTGCGGTTCCACACCCAGACCGCGGGCGTCTCGCTGACCGCCCAGCAGCCGTACAACAACGTGGTGCGCACGGCGGTCGAGGCGCTGGCCGCGGTGCTCGGCGGCACCAACTCCCTGCACACCAACGCCCTGGACGAGACCCTCGCGCTGCCCAGCGAGCAGGCGGCGGAGATCGCGCTGCGCACCCAGCAGGTGCTGATGGAGGAGACCGGCGTCGCCAACGTGGCCGACCCGCTGGGCGGTTCGTGGTTCATCGAGCAGCTCACGGACCGCATCGAGGCCGACGCCGAGAAGATCTTCGATCAGATCAAGGAGCGCGGCGCGCGGGCGGTGCGCTCCGGCGAGCACCCGATCGGTCCGATGACCTCCGGCATCCTGCGCGGCATCGAGGACGGCTGGTTCACCGGCGAGATCGCCGAGTCCGCCTTCCGCTACCAACAGGCCCTGGAGAAGGGCGAGAAGCGGGTCGTCGGCGTCAACTGCCACGACGGCTCGGTCACCGGCGACCTGGAGATCCTGCGGGTCAGCCACGAGGTCGAGCGCGAGCAGGTGCGCATCCTGGCCGAGCGCAAGGCCGGGCGGGACGACGCCGGGGTGCGGGCCGGGCTGGACGCGATGCTCGCCGCCGCGCGGGACGGCTCGAACATGATCGAGCCGATGCTTCAGGCGGTCCGGGCCGAGGCGACGCTCGGCGAGATCTGCGGTGTGCTGCGCGAGGAGTGGGGCGTCTACACGGAGCCCGCCGGGTTCTGAGCGCCCCCGCAGCGTCCGGGACCGCGGCCCTTCCCCCTTGCCGTTGGGGAAGGGCCGCGCCCGTCTCAGGGCTTGAGGAAGCGGGTCACGCAGTTGGCCGACTCGCACTCGCCGCGCCAGTCGGCCGTGAAGCCGTCGAAGGGGTTGACCACCGGTCCGACGAACCTGCGGATGTCCGCCACCACCCGCGACTCGTACGCCTGCGAGCACAGCGGACGGCCGGGGGCGCAGGTGCGGACGGTGAGGGGGAAGTGCACGGTGGCGCCGTTGGCGTCCATCCGGACCACGACATTGGGGCGGCTGGTGAAGGTGAAGCCGGCCGCCGTGCCCGCGACGGTGCCCTGCACGCTCTGGGAGGGGTTGACGGCGGTGATGTTGCGGTCGGGGTTCACACACAGGTTCACGGCCGTGTCGATATAGCCGACGGTGATCGGGACCACGCCCTCCTGGATGTCGAAGCGGTGGGTCAGGGTGCGGCAGGTGTCCGCGAGGGCGGCGGGCGCGGCGGTGGCCGCCGCCGTGGGCTGGGCGCTGCCCAGCAGCAGGGCGGGCAGCGCCGCGGCGGCGGCGAGCAGGCCGGCCGGGCGGCGGCGGGCGGGAGCGCCGGGTGTCACGGGCATATCGGTGGGACCTCCGATCGGGCGGCCGCCGTCGGCCGCGCTCGGCACGAGTGTCGGCGCGCGGCGCGGCCCGTACGGCGCCGACGTGCGGGCCGGGGCGCCGCATCACCCCAACGGGCCCCGGCCGCTCAGGCCCCCGGCGCGATTGGGAAGCGCAGCCGGAACAGGGCGCCGCCGCCCGGGGCCTGTTCGGCGGTCAGCTCGGCGTGGTGGGCGCGGGCGATCTGGCGGGCCATCGCCAGGCCCAGGCCCGAGCCGGGCAGCGCGCGGGCCGCCTCGGCGCGGTAGAAGCGGTCGAAGACGTGCGGCAGGTCCTCGGTGGCGATGCCGGGGCCGTGGTCGCGTACGGTCAGCTCCAACGCCGCGTCGGACAGCGTCAGTTCGCTCTCCACCGGGCCGCCGGGCGGGGAGAACTTGGCGGCGTTGTCCAGCAGGTTGGACAGCAGGCGGGTCAGGCGCGCGGGGACGCCGGGGACGGCCGTGGCCGAGGCGGCGGCGTCGATGCGGGCGGTGAAGGCGATCTGCGGCCAGTGCTCGCGGGCCGCGCCCACCGCGTGCTCCAGCAGCGCCGCCGGGCGGACCTGCTCCACCAGCGGCTGGGGCTCCTCGTCGCGGGCCAGCTCGATGAGGTCGTTGACCAGCGTGGTGACCTCGCGCAGCTGGCGGCCCAGCGCGCCCGCGGCGCGCTCGCGCTGGGAGTCGGTCAACCGGTCGGCGCGGGCCAGGAGTTCGGCGTTGGTGCGCAGCGCCGTCAGCGGGGTGCGCAGCTCGTGGGAGGCGTCGGCGACCAGGCGGCGCTGGGCGGTCACCGACTTCTCCAGCTCGCCGAGCATGGTGTTGAAGGTGGCGGCCAGGCGGGTGACCTCGTCCTGGTGGGTGCCGGCCGGCAGCTCGATGCGGTGCCGGGCGTCGCGGGTGGCGGCGATGCGCTCGGCGGTGGCGGTGAGGCGGGCGACGGGGGCCAGGCCCGTACGGGAGACCCAGTAGCCCAGGGCCGCGGCGAGCAGGACGCCGGCGCCGCCGACCGCGGCCAGCGCGCCGGCGGCCTGCCGCACGCCCCGTTCCACGGTGTCCGAGCGCAGCGCCACCTGCAGCGCCTCGCGCTTTCCCGTCAAGCGGGAGGTGTACATCCGCACCGGGTGCCCGGCGACCGTCAGCTTGCTGTAGTACGGCGCGTGCCGCCCGGCCGCGACCTCGCGGGTGGCCTCGGTCACCGGCAGCGTGAACTTTCCGGGGTCCTTGGCGGGGTCCGCCGGGACGATCTGTACGCAGGCCACGGCCTGGTAGCGGCAGGAGGTGTCCGCGACCATGGGGCCCCAGTGGCGCTGCTGGGCCTGGGTGGCCGTCTGGGCCAGGTTCAGCTCCAGCTGACGGGTCATCTGGTAGTCGAGGACGACGAACGCGGCGGTGCACACGCCCACCGCGACCAGCGCCACCGCGGCGGACGCCGCTACCGCCAGCCGGGTGCGCAGCGGACGGCGGCGGCGCCAGCGCGCCCCCAGGCCCCGGCGGCCGCTCATCCCCGTGCTCCCTTGTTCTGCCCGTGCACGCTCACGCGCCGTCCGCCTTGTCCAGCCGGTACCCGACGCCGTGCACGGTGTGCACCAGCCGGGGCTCGCCGCCCGCCTCCAGCTTGCGGCGCAGGTAACCGACGTAGACCGCCAGGGAGTTGGAGTCGGGCCCGAAGTCGCGGCCCCAGACGCGTTCGAGGATCAGCTCGCGCGGCATGACCTGGCCGGGGTGGAGCAGCAGCAGCTCCAGCAGCGCCCACTCCGTACGGCTGAACTCCAGCGGGCGGCCCGCGCGGTGGCCGGTGCGGGTCACCGGGTCCACGACCAGGTCGCCGTAGCTGAGCGAGGTGTCCTCCACGGCGCTCGCCGACGCCCGGCGCAGCAGGGCCCGTACGCGGGCCACCAGCTCGTCCAGCGCGAAGGGCTTGACGAGGTAGTCGTCGGCTCCCGCGTCCAGCCCGTCCACCCGCTCGCTGACCGAGTCCAGCGCGGTCAGCACGAGGATGGGCGTACGGTCGTCCAGCGCGCGCAGCCGCCGGCACACCGCCAGCCCGTCCAGCACCGGCATCATCACGTCCAGCACGATCGCGTCAGGCTGCCAGGAGGCGATCTCGCTCAGGGCCGCCAGGCCGTCGGCGGCGCCGCGTACCGCGTACCCCTCCACGGACAGGCCGTCCTGGACGGCGGCGCGTACCTCCGGTTCGTCGTCGACGACCAGGATCTTCGTGCCGGGCGGTACGGCGTGCGGCGAGGAATTCTGCATGGCCCCAGGCTGCCAAACCCGCCTCTTAGAACCTTCTTAAAGCGCGCCGCGAGCGTGGCGGCCATGCGCACACCACTCTCCGTCGTCATCGGTGCGGGCGGCACCGGTGGCCACATCTACCCCGGCCTCGCCCTCGCCGACGCGGTGCGCCGCGCCGTCCCCGACGCGGTGATCTCCTTCGTGGGCACCGAGCGCGGACTGGAGACGCGGCTCATACCGGAAGCCGGATACCGCCTGCACACCGTGGACATGATCCCCTTCGACAAGGCACTGGGCGCCAAGCGCTATCTGCTGCCCGCCGCCCTCCTGAAATCCGGCGCCCAGTGCCGGTCCATCCTGCGCGAGCAGGGCGCCCAGGTCGCCGTCGGCATGGGCGGCTACCCCAGCGCCCCCGTCATCGTGGGCGCCCGGATGGCGGGCCTGCCCAGCCTGGTGCACGAGTCCAACGCGGTGCCGGGCCGGGCCAACAAGTTCGCCGCCCGGCTCACCCCCCACATCGCGCTCGCCTTCGACCGCAGCCGCGAGCACCTGGCGGGCGGCGAGCGCGCCGAGACCGTCGGCATGCCGCTGGTCGGGCCGCTGGCCACCCTGGACCGCAAGGCCCTGCGGGCGCAGGCCCGGCGCGAACTGGGCGTCCCGGACGGCGCGCGGCTGCTGCTGTTCAACGGCGGCAGCCTGGGCGCCGCCCGGCTCACCGAGGCCGCCATCGGCCTGGCCGAGCGCCATCGGCACCGCACCGACCTGCGGATGCTGATCAAGACCGGCCCGGCGGCCCTGGAGGAGACCCGCGCCCGGCTCACCGCCCAGGGCGGCGCGGCCGTCGCCGAGGCGGTCCCGTACCTGGACCGGATGGATCTGGCCTATGCCGCCGCCGACCTCGTGGTGTGCCGGGCCGGCTCGGCCACCGTCGCGGAGCTGGCCACCATCGGCATGCCGGCCGTCCTGGTCCCGTACCCGCACGCCCCCGGCGACCACCAGACCCACAACGCGCGGGTGCTCTCGGACGCGGGAGCCGCGCTGCTGCTGCCCGACGCGGAGACCAGCGCCGAGCGCCTGGACAGCGTCATCTCCCCGCTACTGGCCGACCCGGCCCGGCTGGCGCGGATGAGCCGCGCCGCCGACCCCGGCACCCATGCCCGGGCCGCCGACCTGCTGGCCGCCAGGGTCCTGCACCTCGCAGGCCACGACACCCCCACCCCTTACGAGTTGAAGGAGTCCGCATGACCGAGCAGCGCACCACCTGGCAGGGCCGTACCGTCCTGGTGACCGGGGCCGAGGGCTTCATCGGCGCCACCCTCGTCGACATGCTCGTCGAGCGCGGCGCCAAGGTCCGCGCCTTCGTCCACTACAAGCCGTACGCCGAAAAGGGCCACCTCGCCCGCTACTTGGGCCCGCACAGCCCGGTCGAGATGATCGCCGGCGATGTGCGCGACGCGGGCCGGGTCATGGACGCGGTGGCCGGCTGCGACACCGTCTTCCACCTCGCGGCGCTCATCGGCATCCCGTACAGCTACGACTCGCCCGGCGCGTACGTGCAGACCAACGTGGTCGGCACCGAGAACGTGGCCGAGGCCTGCCGCCGGCACTCCGTACGCCGCCTGGTGCACACCTCCACCAGCGAGGTGTACGGGACCGCGCTGACGGCGCCCATCAGCGAGGACCACCCCCTCCAGCCGCAGTCCCCCTACTCCGCCTCGAAGATCGGCGCGGACATGATGGCGCTGTCCCACTGGCACGCCTTCGAGCTGCCGGTGACGGTCGTGCGCCCCTTCAACACCTACGGGCCGCGGCAGTCGGCGCGCGCCGTGATCCCCACGATCCTGGCCCAACTCCACTCCGGCGCAAAGGAGATCAAGCTCGGCTCGCTCACCCCGACCCGGGACTTCACCTACGTCACCGACACCGCCGCGGGCTTCCTGGCGATGGCCGAGTGCGACCGGGCGCTGGGCGAGGTCGTCAACCTCGGAACCGGCCGCGAGATCGCCATCGGCGACCTGGCCGAGGCGCTGATCGCCGCCTCCGGGCGGGACGCGCGGGTCGTCGTCGACCCGTCCCGGCTGCGCCCCTCCGGCAGCGAGGTCGAGCGGCTGCTCTCGGACAACTCCCGAGCGCGCGAGTGGGCTTCGTGGACCCCGCAGGTGTCCCTGGAGGAGGGCCTGAAGCGGACCTCGGAGTGGGTGGCGGACAACGTCCACCTGTTCGCCGCGGACCGCTACCAGGTCTGAGGCGGGGCGGCGGCGGTACGGGCCCGGGACGCGGGAGCCCGTACCGCCGCCGGGCCGTGGCCGAGAAGCGCCCTGGTGGCCGCCGGGCGCCCCGGCCATCGTGGGCCGACGACCCGACCCCACCCCCGGAGGCCGCCCCATGCCCCAAACCCCGCTCCCGCACGCCACGGACGGTGCCTCGCAGAACGGCACGGCGTCCGCCGCCGTCGACCTGACCGAGCAGGTCCTGGGCTACCTGTACTCCGCCGCCCTGCGCGCCGCGGCCCGTATCGGCGTGGCCGACCACCTGGCCGACGGCCCGCGCACCGCCGAGCAGCTCGCCGGGCCCACCGGCACCAGCGCCCCGCTGCTGCACCGCACCCTGCGCCTGCTGGCCACCCGCGGCATCTTCCGCGAGGACGAGGCGGGCGCCTTCCACCTGACGCCGACCGCCGACCTGCTGCGCACCGACGCGCCGTCCTCGATGCGCCAGGCCGTCCTGATGCTCTCCGACGAGACGTTCTGGCTGCCCGCCGGGCGGCTGGAGGAGACCGTACGCGCCGGGCACACCGTCTTCGACGAGATCTTCGGCGCCCCCTTCTTCGACCACCTGGCGCGGACACCGGGCGCGGGCCAGGCCTTCGACGTGGGCATGGCCGCCTACTCGGAGTCCGAGAACGACGCCGTCGCCGCCGCCTACCCCTTCCCCGCCACCGGCACCGTCGTCGACGTCGGCGGCGGGCGGGGCGGACTGCTGCGCCGGGTGCTGCGGCGCAACCCGGACCTGCACGGCGTCCTGTACGACCAGGAGGAGGTGCTGCGCCACCACGTCCTGGACGAGCCGGAGCTCAAGGGCCGCTGGCGCACCGAGGCGGGCGACTTCTTCACCTCCGTGCCCACCGCCGACGTCTACCTCGTCAAGCGCGTCCTGCACGACTGGACCGACCCCGAGTGCCTGCGCATCCTGCGGGCCTGCCGCGCCGCGATGGCCGACGGCGGCCGCGTCCTGGCCATCGACGCGGTCGTCCCGCCGGGCAACGAACCGCACCCCGGCAAGACCCTGGACGCGCTGATGATGACCTCCCTGAACGGCCGCGAACGCGACGAGCAGGACTTCCGCCGCCTGCTCACCGCCGCCTCCCTGACTGCCGCCCGCTTCTGGCCGACCCCCTCACCGATGACGATCGTGGAGGCGACAGCGCACTGAGGGGCGCGGGGCTGTGCCGCGCGGGCGCGACCGGCCAGCCCTCCCACCGGCCCGCACTGTCACCAAGGCGCTGCGGGCGAGCGCGCGGGCCGCTACCCGCGCACCTCCAGCCCGGCCAGCCCGGTCAGCAGTAGGGACGTGAAGTGGCGGGCCCAGGCGGCGTCCACCGGCTCCGCGCTCACCAGCGCCCGGTGCACCACCGCCCCGGCGATCACGTCGAAGATGAGGCCGACCGTGCGGGCCGCGGCGGCCTCGCCCTCCGCGCCCACCGCGTCCGGCGGCAGCTCGCCGCGGTCCTGGGCGCGCGAGCGGCCGAGCAGGACGAGCCGCTTCTGCCGCTCCACGATCGCGTACCGGATCCGCTCGCGCAGCGCGTGGTCGGTCGTGGACTCCGCGACCACCGCCATCAGCGCCGTCTTGGTCTCGGGGCGGGCCAGCAGCGCGGCGAACTGGAGCACCACGCCCTCGATGTCGTGCTGCAGGCAGCCGCGGTCGGGGAGTTCGAGCTCGTCGAAGAGGACCGCGACCGCGTCCACGACCAGTTCGTTCTTGCCCGCCCAGCGGCGGTACAGGGTCGTCTTGGCGACCCCGGCGCGGGCCGCCACATCGCCCATCGTCAGCTTCCCCCAGCCCAGTTCGACCAGCGCGGCGCGGGTGGCGTCCAGGATCGCGCGGTCGGCCTCGGCGCTGCGCGGCCGGCCCGTACGCCTGCGGGGGCTGGTGGGGGAGCAGTGCATGCCGGTGACCATACCGGCCAGTACGCGGCCGGGAGGCGGCCCCCGTGAGACAGATCACTCAAGTCGGCCGGAGGCGGGGTTGCGGGGCCGGGGCGGTGGGCAGTTACGCTACGGGTCGTATCGAAAGAGTGACAACCACAGGCCGCGGGTGGGGACCCGGGGCCAGGCGGAGCGGCATCCCGTGCCCGGTCCCGCGCCGCACACCGGCGGCAGGCAGGACCCGAGGCGGATGCCGGGGGTGCGGGGCCCACGGGCTCCGGTTTTTGCGCATCGCTTTTGCGCATCGCTTTTCGGAACGGCCCGCGGAGGGGGGAGGATGTACCCATGCAGCCACGCAATATGCCCATGAGTGGAGTCGTCGACCTCGCCGCAGTCAAGGCGGCCGGGGAAGCCAAGCAGAAGGCCGAGCAGGCCCGCGCGGAGGCCGCGCGCACCGGCAGCGCCCCCGCGGGCGGCGGTCGTCTTGTGTACGACGTCGACGAGGCGGGCTTCCAGCAGGACGTCCTGCAGCGGTCCACCGAGGTCCCGGTCGTCATCGACTTCTGGGCCGAGTGGTGCGAGCCGTGCAAGCAGCTGGGCCCGCTGCTGGAGCGGCTGGCGGCCGAGTACGCCGGCAAGTTCGTCCTGGCGAAGGTCGACGTCGACGCCAACCAGATGCTGTTCCAGCAGTTCGGTGTGCAGGGGATTCCGGCCGTTTTCGCGGTCGTGGCCGGCCAGCCGATCCCGCTGTTCCAGGGTGCCGCTCCCGAGGCGCAGATCCGCCAGGTGCTGGACCAGCTGGTGCAGGCCGCCGAGCAGCAGTTCGGGATCGTCGGCGCGCCCGTCGATGCGGCCGCGCAGGCCGGTGCGGAAGAGACCGAGCCGGAGCGCCCCGCCGGTCCGTACGACGCCCTGCTGGACGCCGCGACCCAGGCGCTGGACGCCGGTGACCTGGGCGGTGCCGTCCAGGCGTACAAGAACGTGCTCGCCGAGGACCCGGCGCACCCGGAGGCCAAGCTGGGCCTGGCGCAGGCCGAACTGCTCAGCCGGGTGCAGGGCATGGACCCGCAGGCGGTCCGTACGGCCGCTGCCGCCGACCCCGCCGACGTACAGGCGCAGATCCGCGCCGCCGACCTGGACCTGGTCGGCGGGCATGTCGAGGACGCCTTCGGACGCCTGGTGGAGACGGTCAAGCGGACGGCGGGCGAGGACCGCGAGGCCGCGCGGCTGCGGCTGCTGGAGCTCTTCGAGGTCATCGGCGCCGAGGACCCGCGGGTGACCGCGGCGCGCGGCGCGCTGGCGCGGGTGCTCTTCTGAACCTACGACGCGGGGCTCGCCCCCGTTCTGTCATGACCCCCGTCATGGCGCTTATGTCAAAACCCTTGTGACTCATACGAAACAGCGGCCACGCTTTGCCAAAACTTGGCAAACGTGGCCGCTGTTACTTGGAGTAAGTCCGGAGCCGGGTTTTGCGGCATTTCCTCCCTGATTCCCCTGAGTTTCCCGGCTGTTGGCGACGACCCTCAGTGCCTGCCCGATATCAGGCGGTCGTGGATCGGTTATGCGCCCGTTACTCGCAAGTAATGAACCCCTTGTGCCACAGCCGTGAATGCACCACGATCGGCCACGCTCGGTCCATTCCCGCAGCCCGGCAACCGGTCGGTGCCGCGGGGTTCCTGGGTCCCCACCGAGTGGCCGGCGACAGTGAGCCGGCCTTGGACAGGGGGGTCTCTGCCCACAAGGCAGGGCCTGTCCAGAGAGGTTGCGCGAGAGCGTGGCCAGTGGTTGTCGCTCGGGGGTGATCGCCGGTGATCCGGGACGCGGTGGCAGTTCGCGGCGCGCCCCCGTCATGGGCGCTCTCCTTCCCGAGGACGTAGCACTTCTCCCATCCCAGGCACGGCCGTGGTCGCTCAACCGGCCCCGTCCGTCCCGGAGATGTACGTCCGAGAAGGAGGAAAGTCATGGAGTCCCAGGCTCGTGGCGGGACCAGATGGAAGCGGTTCGCCGTCGTCATGGTGCCCAGCGTCGCGGCAACCGCCGCGATCGGAGTCGCCCTGTCGCAGGGCGCGTTGGCGGCGTCGTTCAGTGTTTCGGGGCAGCAGTTCAAGGTGACTGCCAAGCACCTTGAGGGCTGGAATTTCGTTCAGTACGGCGCCCTGGACAAGGGCAAGTCGGGTGCGCACCCGGTGGCCGTGGTCGGTCTGGACCGCGCGAAGATCACCAACCTTTGCCAGTCGGTCGTCGTCCCGGTGCCGGTCTTCGGCGATGTGACGATGCGCCTGGAGGCGGGTGGTGAGGGCGGCCCGAAGGTCGAGGCGAAGACGCTCTACATCGACGCCGACGACCTGCAGACCAACGCGACGTTCCACAACGTGGACATCGGCGTATCGGTCGACAACACCAAGGTGGGCCAGCCCGGCGGCAAGGGGCCCGGCCCGAAGCCGGGGGACGAGTACCTGAAGGATTCGTTCGCCCAGCAGGCGGAGCGAGTGGAGTTCGAGAACGTCAAGCAGCGGGCGTGGGCGACCACGGCCGGCACGTTCAAGCTCAGTGGACTGCACATGCAGGTCAGCAAGGGCAAGAAGATGGAGTGCTACTGATGCACTGAGCGGGCGGGCGCGGGCCGGCACTATGCCCCGTGCCCGTACCGTCTCCCCGCCCTGGCGCGCATGCACAGGGGTGCGCGCCGGTGTTCCACAGATGTGCCAGTCCCGAGGAGCTGTACAACATGAGCGCCGAATTGCACGAACGGCCGCTGGGTGGATTTCAGCGGGCCCGCCGCTCGTTCCGGGGGTGGCGCGGTCAACGCCCCTTCTGGGGCGGGTTGTTGGCCATACTCGGCGGCATCCCCATCATGTATTTCCCCTACGCGAACCTCACGCTGGGCGACCTGACCATCCGGATGGCCACGACTGCCGGCGCGGGTTCGCTGATCATCGGCGTTCTGCTGATCGTCCTCGGCCTGACCATGTGGTTCCAGCCCGTCTCACGGGTGTTCGCCGGTGTGGCGGCCATCCTGCTGGCGCTGGTCTCGCTGGTCGTCTCCAACTTCGGCGGCTTCGTGGTCGGGTTCCTGCTCGCCTTGCTCGGCGGCGCACTCGCCGTGTCCTGGGCGCCGGGGAGGCGGCCGGAGGCGGCCAAAGGAGACGGCTCCGGCGAGTCGGCCATTCCCCCCGCCGGTCCGGCGTCGGGGCTTGAGCCCGCGGCGGCCGGAGGCGGCTCGGGGCCGGTGACTGCCCCCGAGGACCAGACAGGATCGAGCCCGGCTGCCGGGACGAACGGGAGGCACCGTGCCGGGTGACGAGCTGCACGAGGAGAGCGCGGCCGCCGGGGCGAGAACGGGGCCGCGGCACGCGGCCCCGAAGAAGCCGCTGCTGTCCCGGCTGCACGTACCCGCGGGCAAGGCGATAGCCATCGCCGCGATGCCGACCGCCGTACTGATGGGCATGGGCCTCACCCCCCAACTGGCCATGGCCAAGCCGCAGCCGCCCACCAGCCCCTTCAAGGACGGCCCGTGCGTGACCGCGCCGGACCAGACGGACGGGGACGCGAAGAAGGACGCGGACAAGAACGACAAGGACAAGGACAAGAGCAGGGACAAGGACGAGAAGCGCGGCGACAAGACGGACAAGGGCAACTCCCCTTCCGGCTCCGCCAGTTCCTCCACCTCGCCCTCCACCTCACCCTCTCCCGCGCCTTCCTCCACACCGGGTACCGGCAAGAGTGGCGGCTCCGGCTCCGCCCCCGCCCCGTCCGACGGGAAGAAGACCACCGAGCCGTCGCAGTCCACCAGCCCCTCGCCCTCCGCCACCCCTCAGGAGGAGAACCCCTGGTACGACCCGCTGGGCCTGGGCAAGAAGCTCCACGACGTCTTCACTCCCGGCGACAAGAAGTCCTCCTCGCCGGGCACGTCGCCCTCGCCCTCCCCGTCCCCCTCGAAGGGCGCTCCGTCGGACGGCGCGAAGGACAAGGGAACGGGCCCGGGCAGCAAGCCCGCCGAAGCGGCCAAGGACCCCAAGGACTCCACGGACCCCAAGGACTCGGCGGACAAGGCCAAGGACAAGACCGAAGAAACCGCCAAAGCCTCGCCCTCCCCTTCCTCCTCCGCCACCCCGTCGCCGTCCCCCTCCGCCTCTGCGGGCGAGGATCCCAACGCCCCGGACGCGGACGGCAGGAAGCCCTTCCCCTGCGTGGTCGAGAAGAAGGTCGACGGTACGAACGAGCAGCCCCCGGCCCGTATCCCCAACCAGCCGTGGTTCCTGGAGGCCAGCTCGCTGACCCTCAAGGGCGCGGACTACAAGGGCGTGGTCAATCTGACGATGCCCAACGGCAGGACCAAGCAGGTTCTGAAGTACATCGTCAAGGACGGCACCGACATCGGTGATCTGCACCAGATCGTCGACGGCCCGGCCGGCAAGAAGTACCACGTCCAGGCGGGCAAGGGCACCACCTCCACCATCCGCGGCGGCGCCACGACCATGTACACCGAGAGCCTGTCCGGCAAGCTCTTCGGCCTCATCCCGGTCACCTTCGACCCCGAACACCCGCCGCCCCTGAACATCCCCCTCATCTACGTCACCGACGTCAAGGTCAGACAGGCCGGCCAGTTCGGCGGCACCCTCACCGTCCCCGGCCTGCACAACTACATCACCGGCTGAGCGCACCGGGACCCGGTCGATGGTGCAGCCGCGGTCCGCTCGCTGAGCCCGAAGTTCCCGCCGTAATGCGTGAAGTGCGGCTCGCGCTGCTTCGCCGTGGCTGCTGTCTCGTCCCGTCGTGACGTCACCACTGAGGGCGCCCCCTCGAAAAAGGGGGCGCCCTCAGTGGTGTGTGGGACTCAGGTCACCGGTGTGGGGTGGTGAGGTCTCAGTCGCGGCAGCCGTTGCCCAGGTGGTGGACGCGGACCATGTTGGTGGTGCCGGGGACGCCGGGGGGCGAGCCGGCGGTGATGACGGCGGTGTCGCCGTTGTTGAAGCGGTTGAGCTTGATGAGCTCGGCGTCGACCAGCTCGACCATGGCGTCGGTGTTGTCCACGTGCGGGACGACGAAGGACTCCACGCCCCAGCTCAGGGCGAGCTGGTTGCGGGTCTCCTGGTCGGTGGTGAAGGCCAGGATGGGCTGGGCGGCGCGGTAGCGGGACAGGCGGCGGGCCGTGTCGCCGGACTTGGTGAAGGCGACCAGCGCCTTGCCCTGGAGGAAGTCGGCGATCTCGCAGGCCGCGCGGGCGACCGAACCGCCCTGCGTACGCGGCTTCTTGCCGGGGACCAGGGGCTGCAGGCCCTTGGAGAGGAGCTCCTCCTCCGCCGCCTTGACGATCTTCGACATGGTCTTGACCGTCTCGATCGGGTAGGCGCCGACCGAGGACTCCGCGGAGAGCATGACCGCGTCGGCGCCGTCCAGGATGGCGTTGGCGACGTCGGAGGCCTCGGCGCGGGTCGGCCGCGAGTTGGTGATCATCGACTCCATCATCTGGGTCGCGACGATCACCGGCTTGGCGTTGCGGCGGCACATCTCCACGAGGCGCTTTTGCACCATCGGGACCTTCTCGAGCGGGTACTCGACGGCCAGGTCACCGCGGGCCACCATCACGCCGTCGAACGCGGCGACGACGTCCGCCATGTTCTCGACGGCCTGCGGCTTCTCCACCTTGGCGATGACCGGGACGCGGCGGCCGACCTCGTCCATGACCTTGTGGACGTCCTTGACGTCGTTGGCGTCGCGGACGAAGGAGAGCGCGACCAGGTCGCAGCCCATGCCGAGGGCGAACTTCAGGTCCTCGATGTCCTTCTCGGACAGGGCCGGGACGTTCACCGCCGCGCCGGGCAGGTTGATGCCCTTGTGGTCGGAGATGACACCGCCCTCGATGACGATCGTCTGTACGCGCGGCCCGTCGACGCCGGTCACCTTCAGCTCGACGTTGCCGTCGTTGATGAGGACCGGGTCGCCCTTCTGGACGTCGCCGGGCAGGCCCTTGTAGGTCGTGCCGCAGATCGACTTGTCGCCGGGCACGTCCTCCGTCGTGATGGTGAACTCGTCGCCGCGCACCAGCTCGACCGGGCCCTCGGCGAAGGTCTCCAGGCGGATCTTCGGCCCCTGCAGGTCGGCGAGGACGCCGACCGCCTTGCCGGTCTTCTCAGCGGCAGCGCGGACGCGGTCGTAGCGCCCCTGGTGCTCGGCGTGCGTGCCGTGGCTGAAGTTGAAGCGGGCCACGTTCATGCCGGCCTCGATCAGCGAGACGAGCTGCTCTTCGGAGTCGACGGCGGGGCCCAGGGTGCAGACGATTTTGGAACGGCGCATGGCTGGATCCTATCGCTTTGTTTCGGAGCGGAATATTTACGTTGGGGGAAACGCCAGGGCTAGCCGTTGACCAGGGCGTATGCCTGGGTGGCGATCTCCAGCTCCTCGTCGGTGGGGACGACGGCGACGGCGACCCGGGCGTAGTTGGGGGAGATCAGACGGGGCTCGTCGCCGCGCACGGCGTTCAGGTCGGCGTCCACCGCCAGGCCCAGCTCCTCCAGGCCCGCGATCGCGGCCTCGCGCACCGGGGCGGCGTTCTCGCCGACGCCCGCGGTGAAGGCCACCGCGTCCACCCGGCCGAGCACCGCGCTGTAGGCGCCGATGTACTTCTTCAGTCGGTGGATGTAGATGTCGAAGGCCAGCTCGGCCTGCTGGTCGCCCTCGTCGATGCGGCGGCGGATCTCGCGCATGTCGTTGTCGCCGCACAGGCCGATCAGGCCGCTCTTCTTGTTGAGCAGGGTGTCGACCTCGTCGGCGGACATGCCCGCGTTGCGCTGGAGGTGGAAGATGACCGCCGGGTCCAGGTCGCCGGAGCGGGTGCCCATGACCAGGCCCTCCAGCGGGGTCAGGCCCATGGAGGTGTCCACGCAGCGGCCGCCGGACACCGCGGAGGCCGAGGCGCCGTTGCCCAGGTGCAGCACGATGACATTGACCTCAGCGGGGTCCTTGTCGAGCAGCTTGGCGGTCTCGCGGGAGACGTAGGCGTGCGAGGTGCCGTGGAAACCGTAGCGGCGGATCATGTGCGCGTCCGCGGTCTCGGTGTCGATGGCGTAGCGCGCCGCGTACTCCGGCATCGTGGTGTGGAAGGCGGTGTCGAAGACCGCGACCTGGGGCAGGTCGGGGCGCAGGCCCTGGGCGGTCTTGATGCCGGTGATGTTGGCCGGGTTGTGCAGCGGGGCGACCGGGATCAGCCGCTCGATCTCCGCCAGCACCTCCTCGGTGACCACGGTCGGCTCGGTGAACTTGCGCCCGCCGTGCACGACGCGGTGGCCGATGGCGGCCAGCTCCGGGGAGTCCAGGCCCAGCCCGTCGGAGGACAGCTCCTGCGCGACGGCCTTCAGCGCGGCCTCGTGGTCGGCCATCGGGGCCTCGTGCTCACGCTTGGCGCCGCCGGTGGCCAGCGGGGTGTGGACCAGGCGCGAGGTCTGCTCGCCGATCTTCTCGACCAGGCCGACGGCCAGGCGGGTGCCGTCGGTCATGTCGAGGAGCTGGTACTTCACCGACGAGGAGCCGGAGTTGAGGACGAGGACTCGGGTGGCGTTGGCAGTCATGGAGGAGCTTTCCGGTTGGTCGTGGGGGGAGCTGCGGTTGTTCTGCGGGGTCAGCCGGCGGCCGGCGGCGTGGCGTCGGCCTGCGCTGCGGCCGGCTGTGCCCCCTGCGCCTGGATGGCCGTGATGGCGACGGTGTTGACGATGTCCTGGACCAGGGCGCCGCGCGAGAGGTCGTTGACCGGCTTGCGCAGACCCTGCAGGACGGGTCCGACGGCGACCGCGCCGGCCGAGCGCTGCACGGCCTTGTAGGTGTTGTTGCCGGTGTTCAGGTCCGGGAAGATCAGCACGGTGGCCCGGCCCGCGACCTGGGAGTCGGGCAGCTTGGTGGCGGCGACCTTGGCGTCCACGGCGGCGTCGTACTGAATCGGGCCCTCGACCAGCAGGTCGGGACGGAGCTCGCGGACGATCTCGGTGGCCTTGCGGACCTTGTCCACGTCCGCGCCGGAGCCGGAGGTGCCGGTGGAGTACGAGAGCATCGCGATGCGCGGCTCGACGCCGAACTGGGCGGCGGTGGTGGCCGACTGGATGGCGATGTCGGCCAGCTGCTCGGCGTTGGGGTCGGGGTTGACCGCGCAGTCGCCGTAGACCAGCACCCGGTCGGCCAGGCACATGAAGAAGACCGAGGAGACGATCTTGGCGCCCGGCCTGGTCTTGATGATCTCGAAGGCGGGGCGGATGGTGGCGGCGGTGGAGTGCACCGCGCCGGAGACCATGCCGTCGGCCAGGCCCTCCTGGACCATCAGCGTGCCGAAGTAGGAGACATCGGCGACCACGTCGTAGGCCAGCTCGTAGGTGACGCCCTTGTGGGCGCGCAGCTTGGCGTACAGCTCGGCGAAGCGCTCGCGCAGCGGGGAGGTCTGCGGGTCGACGACCTCCGCCTCGCCCAGGTCGATGCCCAGCTCGGCGGCGCGCTTGCGGACCGCGTCGTACTCGCCCAGCAGCGTCAGGTCGCACACGTCGCGGCGCAGCAGGACGTCGGCGGCGCGCAGCACGCGCTCCTCGGTGCCCTCGGGCAGCACCACGCGGCGGCGGCCCGAGCGGGAGCGCTCGATCAGCTCGTGCTCGAACATCATCGGCGTGACGCGGCTGGAGCGGGCGACGGAGATACGGTTCGTCAGCTCCGCGGTGTCCACGTGCCGCTCGAACAGGCCGAGCGCGGTCTCCGCCTTGCGCGGGGAGGCGGCGTTCAGCTTGCCCTCGACGGCGAACAGCTCGGCGGCGGTGGGGAAGGAGCCGCCGGATACGGCGAGGACCGGGGTGCCGGGGGCCAGGCGGTTGGCCAGCGCCATGATGTCGGGGCCGGGCCGCTCGTCCAGGGTCAGCAGGACGCCGGCTATCGCCGGGGCGCCGGCGCTGTGCGCGGCCAGCGAGCCGATGACCAGGTCGGCGCGGTCGCCGGGGGTGACCACCAGGCAGCCGGGGGTCAGCGCCTTGAGGAAGGTCGGCAGCATGGCGCCGCCGAAGACGAAGTCGCGGGCGTCGCGGGCGAGCCCGGAGTCGTCGCCCAGCAGGACCTCGGCGCCGAGCGTGTGCACGATCTGGCCGACGGTGGGCGCGGAGAGGGCGCCGTCCTCGGGCAGGGCGTAGCAGGGGACGGGGAGGCGGGCGGACAGGCGCTCGGCGATCGCCTCGCGCTCGGCGGGGTCCACCCGGTTCACGACCATGGCGACCACGTCGCAGCCCAGCGAGTGGAAGGCGCGGTAGGCGTTGCGCGCCTCGGCCCGTACGGACTCCGCCTCCTGGCCCTGGCCGCCGACGACGGGGACGAGGGAGGCGCCGAACTCGTTGGCCAGGCGGGCGTTCAGGTTCAGCTCGGCGGGCAGGCTGGTGGAGGCGTAGTCCGTGCCCAGCACCAGCACGTACTCGTAGTCCCTGGCCACCTGGTGGAAGCGGTCCACGAGCTGGGAGACCAGCTCGTCGGTGCCCTGCTCGGCCTGGAGGGCGCCGGCGTCCTCGTAGCTCATGCCGTATACGGTGTCGGCGGGCTGCGTGAGCCGGTAGCGGGCCCGCAGCAGATCGAACAGGCGGTCCGGTCCGTCATGGACCAGCGGGCGGAAGACGCCCACCCGGTCGACATGGCGGGTCAGGAGCTCCATGACTCCCAGCTCGATGACCTGGCGGCCATCGCCGCGGTCGATCCCGGTCACGTACACGCTGCGCGTCACGCGTGCTCTCCGATCCATTCCGTTGCTCGCAAGGTCAAAATACCCGTTATGGTGGGCTTGCCCCTCTTGACAATACCCGCGTCTGTGGATAGGTCGCTCCCCCAGTTTTACAGGGGAGACCGGAGGGATGGCCCGGGCGTGTGAGGGCAGGGCTCGCCGGCCCGTGAAACAATCGGACTGGCTCACAAGAACCAACAGCGAGCACAGGAGACACAGCACGATGCGTATCGGAGTCCTCACCGCGGGCGGAGACTGCCCCGGCCTCAATGCTGTGATCCGGTCCGTGGTGCACCGCGCCCTGACGGGTCACGACGACGAGGTCATCGGTTTCGAGGACGGCTTCAAGGGTCTCCTGGACGGTCGCTTCCGCAAGCTGGACCTGGACTCGGTCAGCGGCATCCTCGCCCGTGGCGGAACGATTCTGGGCTCCGCCCGCCTGGAGCGGAACCGGCTGCGCGAGGCCTGCGACGCGGGCAAGGACCTGGCTCGTGAGTACGGCATCGATGTGCTGATTCCCATCGGCGGCGAGGGCACGCTCACCGCCTCCAAGATGCTCTCGGACGCCGGGCTGCCCATCGTCGGCGTCCCCAAGACCATCGACAACGACATCTCCTCCACCGACCGCACCTTCGGCTTCGACACGGCCGTGGGCGTCGCGACGGAGGCCATCGACCGCCTCAAGACCACCGCCGAGTCGCACCAGCGCGTCATGGTCGTGGAGGTCATGGGCCGGCACGCGGGCTGGATCGCGCTGGAGTCCGGCATGGCCGGCGGCGCGCACGGCATCTGCCTGCCCGAGCGGCCCTTCGAGGTCGACGACCTGGTCAAGATGGTCGAGGAGCGCTTCTCGCGCGGCAAGAAGTTCGCCGTCATCTGCGTCGCCGAGGGCGCGCACCCCGTCGAGGGCTCCATGGATTACGGCAAGGGCGCCATCGACCAGTTCGGCCACGAGCGCTTCCAGGGCATCGGCACCAAGCTCGCCGTCGAGTTGGAGAACCGCCTGGGCAAGGAGGCCCGCCCGGTCATCCTCGGCCACGTCCAGCGCGGCGGCACCCCCACCGCCTACGACCGGGTGCTGGCCACCCGCTTCGGCTGGCACGCCGTCGAGGCCGCGCACCGCAGCGAGTTCGGCATGATGACCGCGCTGCGCGGCACGGACATCGCGATGGTGCCGCTGGCGGAGGCGGTCACCGAACTGAAGCGGGTGCCGGTGAACCGCATGGACGAGGCAGAGTCGGTCTTCTGACCGGAGGGTTTGCGGTCCTGCGCAGGACACCAGCGAGGGGGGGGGGGGGGGGGGGGGGGCCCCCCCGCCTTCGTGCTGTGCGGGGCTGTTACGGGCGCGTCGTGAGAAGGGCGACGACGGCGGCCGGGCTGAAGGTGGTCAGGCCCGCCGCGGCCTGCTCGCGCAGTGCGTCCATGTACGGGTCGAGCAGGGCGGTCCGCACCCCCTGCTCCTGGCTTGCCCGCAGGACGTTGAGGGTGCCGGCGATGGCGCCCTCCATGCTCGTGCCCGGTCCGGGCGGGCCGTCGGCGGCGTCCACCTCGGCGGCGAAGGCCGGCATGACGGCGGCCATCGAGGTCAGCCAGGGCACCAGCAGCTCGGTGAACTCGGCGGCGCGTACGCCCTCTTGGGAGGTCGCCATGGCCACCGACTGGAAGAAGCCCGCGAACATCAGCGACATCCCGGCCAGCAGCGACAGGTCCACGAGTGAGGCCGTCGACACGTCTTCGCCGAGGTAGGTGACCTCGCCCAGAGCCTTCAGGGTCGCGCGGTGCGGGGCGAGGACCGCTTCCGGTCCGCTGTAGAGGACGAAGGCCTCCGGCGTCGCGATGGTCGCCGGGACGGCCATGATGCCGCCGTCGACGAAGCCGATGCCGTGCCGGTCCGCCCACCGGGCCAGCTCGCGGGCCTGCTCCGGGGTGTTGTTGGTGAGGTTGACCAGGGTCCGGCCGCGGAGGGTGTCCACCACCGGGTCCAGGGCCTGGTGCACGGAGTCGTGGTCCAGGAGGCAGGCGACGACCAGTGGGCTCGCGGCAGTTGCCTCCCGGACGGTCGCGGCGCGGGCGGCGCCCCGCTCGACGAGAGCGTCGGCCTTGGCGGCGGTACGGTTCCACACGGTCGTGGGGTGGCCCGCCGCCAGGAAGGCGGCGGCCAGGGCGTGGCCCATGGAGCCCAGGCCGAGGACGGTCACCGGTGCGGCGCTCATGGGGTTCACCTGCCCTTCCGCAGGAGTCCGACGAGGGAGGACAGGTCGCCGTCGCCGAAGCCGTCGGCCACCCGGCGCTGCATCAACGGCTTGAGGGGGGCCAGGAGTTCGGTGCTCACGCCCTGGTCCTCGGCCACCTGGAGGATGTTGTCGAAGCCGACGGTCTGCATGGCCAGGTTGGAGACCACGCCCGCGGTGTGGTCGCCGGTGTCCAGCTGGTGTGCGTAGGAGTCGGTGGCCTCGGCCATGGCGGTCAGCCACGCCTTGAGGAAGGGCGCGAAGTCGCCCGCCGGGATCTTCTCCGAGCCGATCAGGGCGTAGGAGTGCAGGATGCCGGAGATCAGGCCGTACATCCCGCTGAGCAGGGAGAGGTCCCAGAGGGCGGCGAGGCCGGGGTCGGTGCCGACGAAGTGGGCGTCGCTCAGCCGCTCCAGGACGGGCCGGTGGGCCTCGAAGGCGGACCGCTCGCCGCTGTAGAAGAAGAGCGCACCGGGCTTGGCGATCATCGGCGGGGTGGCCATCATGCCGCCGTCGAGATAGGTGACGCCCAGTTCCTGGGCCCAGATGGCGAAGGCGCGGGCCTGCTCGGGGGTGCTGTTGGTGAGGTTGACCAGGGTGCGGCCGGCGAGCCGGGAGGCGACGGGGTCCAGGACGTCGTGGACGGAGTCGTAGTCCAGCAGGCAGACGAAGGTCAGCTCGCTCGCGGCGACCGCCTCGGCGGCGGTGGGGGCGGCGACGGCCCCCTGGGCGGCCGGCCCCTCGGCCTTGGCGGGGCTGCGGTTCCACACGGTGGTGGGGTGGCCCGCGTCCAGGAAGGCCTGGGCGATGGCCTGGCCCATGGCGCCGAGGCCGAGGACGGTGACGGAGGTGGTGCTGGACATACGGGTGCTCCTGAGAGTGTGGGAGAGGGTTGGCCGGGCGCGCCTCCATCAGCCTCGTGCAGGCCCTGACCTGCGACAAGTACGCACTTTGAAGTGGGTGGTTACCAAAAGGTGGGTGCGGCGGGGCGGGAGCGGCCCGGCCGCGCCGGGCACCTGTGCCGTGGGCCGTACGCCCCTGCGGGTACGCCAACGGGCAGGCCCCCGCCCGGAGTTCGAAGCGGGGGCCTGCCCGGTGTCGTGCGCCGCGGCTACTGCGCGTTGATGGACTCCAGCATGTTCAGGCGGGCGGCGCGGCGGGCCGGCCAGACCGCGGCCAGTACGCCGACCACCAGCGCGATCAGGAAGAACAGGCCGAGGCGGCCCCAGGGCAGCGCCAGTTCGTACGCCGGCATGGAGGAGGCGGTCATGCCGCCGGCGGCCCAGGCCAGGAAGATCCCGACGCCGATGCCCAGGACCGCGCCGAACAGCGAGATCACGATGGACTCCAGCCGGACCATCTGCTTGATGCCGCTGCGGGCCAGACCGATCGCGCGCAGCATCCCGATCTCGCGGGTGCGCTCGAAGACCGACATCGCCAGGGTGTTGATGACGCCGAGCACCGCGATGATCACGGCCATGCCGAGCAGCCCGTACATCATGTTCAGGATGGTGTTGATGGTGCCCGCGCCCTCCTTGCGCATGTCGTTCTTGTCCTGGACCTTGAGCAGCGGGCTGTTGCCCAGCGCCTCGCGGATCTCCTTGTCCAGGCCCGATTCCTTGCCGCTCGCGGCCTTCACCAGGAGCTTGTCGTCCTTGACGGGCTTGAGGCGCGGGTCGATCAGGGAGGTGTCGGCGAGGATGTCGTGGGCGATGTGGTTGTCCACGTAGATGCCGGTGACCTTCAGCTGCTGCTTCTTGTCCTTGCCGCGGTAGAACTCCACCTCGGGGGTGTCACCGAGCTTCCAGCCCAGCTCCTTGGCCTTGGTCTCGGAGACGGCGATGCCGTTGCCGCGCACCGCGTCCAGGGAACCGCTCACGAAGCGGACATCGGTGACCTTGTCCAGCTGACCGGAGCCGGCGCCGGTGAGGGTGCCGAACCCGCCCGAGGTCTGGAAGCCGACGGAACGGATGGCGGTGGCGGCCTCGACGCCCGGGAGCTGGGCGACCTTCTGCGACAGCTTCGGGTCCAGGCCCTCGAAGTTGGAGGTGGTGACCGCGTAGTCGGCCTTGAGGTCCTTGGCGACCATCTCGTCCATGGCCCGCTGGAGGGAGTTGCCGCCCACCGTCATGCCGGTGATCAGCGCCAGGCCGATCATGAGGGCCGAGGCGGTGGCGGCGGTACGGCGCGGGTTGCGCAGCGCGTTCTGCTTGGCCAGCTTGCCGGTGACACCGAACAGCTTGGTGGTGACCTTGCCGGCCAGCGCGACCAGCGGCCGGGACAGCAGCGGCGCCAGGATGATCATGCCGACCATGGTCAGCGCCGAGCCGGCCATGGCGGGCGTCAGACCGCTGCTGTCCTTGATGGTGGACACGTACAGCATGATCGCCACACCGAGGGCGGTGACGGCCGCGCCGATGGAGTTGCGCACCACCAGGCTGCGCGGCGCGGGCGCCGCCTCGACGGTGCTCAGCGCCTCGATCGGGGCGATCTTCGCGGCCTTGCGGGACGGCAGCCAGGCGGCCAGCACGGTCACCAGCACGCCGACGGCCAGCGCCGAGAGGACCGGTGCGAGGCCGATGACCAGCGGGCCGTCGGGGAAGCCGGCGCCCGTGGCGTTCAGCAGCGGGCGCAGGCCCATCGCGATGCCGGTGCCCAGGACGAAGCCGATGGCGGAGGAGAAAAGACCCAGCAGGCCCGCCTCGACCAGCACCGAGCGCACCACCTGGCGACGGGAGGCGCCGACCGCGCGCATCAGCGCGATCTCACGGCTGCGCTGGGCGATGAGCATGGTGAAGGTGTTGGTGATGATGAAGATGCCGACGAACAGCGCGATAGCGGCGAAGGCCAGCAGCGTCTTGGTCAGCGAGCCGCTCTGCTCGGCGATCATCTTGGCTTCCTGGTCGGCCAGTTCGGTGCCGCTGGTGGCCGAGGCGCGGTCCTTGGGCAGGACCTGGCGCACCTTCGCGGTCAGCGCCTGGTCGTCGGTGCCGGGGGTGGCGGACAGCACCATCTCGTCGTACTGACCGGGGTGGCCAAAGAGCTTCTGCGCGGTGGCGGTGTCGAACAGGGCGAGGGTGGCACCCGCCTTGACCTGCGGGTTGTCGCTCTCGACGGTGCCGACCAGCTTCTTGGTCAGCGCCGGTCCGTCGGTGGCGAAGCGGACCGTGTCGCCGATCCGGTAGCCGCCTGCCGCGGCGGTCTTGGCGTCCAGCACGATCTCGCCGGAGGAGGCCGGGCCGCGGCCCTCCTTCAGCGGGTAGGTGCTGTCCTTGCCGTCCCGGCCGGGGACGTAGTTGGTGCCCCTGTTGCCCCACTCGTTGCCCAGCCGCTGATTGTCCTTGCCCACCAGGACGGCGTCGCCGGTCACGGAGGGGCGCACCGAGGCCACGCCGGGCAGCGCGCGCAGCGTGTCGGCGACCTTGTCGGTCAGCGCGGACTGGGGCTTGCCGTTGGCGGGCTCCTCCTCCCCGCCGCCGGCGGGCGGCGGGAACTCGGGGCGTACGGAGACGGCCACGTCCTTGAGGCTGTTGGCCATGGCGCTCCGGTAGGCGCTGCCGACCGTGTCGCTGAAGATCAGGGTGCCGGAGACGAACGCGGTGCCGAGCACGACCGCGAGCGCGGTCATGATCAGACGGGCTTTGTGCGCAAGGAGGTTGCGCAAGGCAGTACGAAGCATGGTGGTGGTGTCAGTCCTGGGGTGCCGGGCGGGGAGCCGGGTGGATGAGTACGTCGGCGGGCGCGGCCGGGGTCAGCTCGTACGGCCCTTGGAGTCGAACAGGCGCATCCGGTCCAGGACGGCGTCCGCGGTCGGCTCGTGCAACTCGTCGACGATCCGGCCGTCGGCCAGGAAGATCACGCGGTCCGCGTAGGAGGCGGCGACCGGGTCGTGGGTGACCATCACCACGGTCTGCTCCATGGCGCGTACGGACTCGCGCAGGAAACCCAGGACCTCGGCGCCGGAGCGGGAGTCGAGGTTGCCGGTGGGCTCGTCGGCGAAGATGATCTCGGGCTGGGAGGCCAGCGCGCGGGCCACCGCGACGCGCTGCTGCTGGCCGCCGGAGAGCTGCGCGGGGCGGTGCGTCAGGCGGCCCGAGAGGCCGACCGTCTCGATGACCCGGCTGAGCCACTGCTGGTCGGGCTTGCGGCCGGCGATGTCCATGGGCAGCGTGATGTTCTCCGCCGCGGTCAGCGTCGGGAGCAGGTTGAACGCCTGGAAGATGAAGCCGATCTTGTCGCGGCGCAGCCGGGTCAGCTGCTTGTCGCCCAGCGAGGACAGCTCCGTCTCGCCGATGCGGGCCGAGCCCGAGGATATGGAGTCCAGGCCCGCCATGCAGTGCATCAGCGTCGACTTGCCCGAGCCCGAGGGGCCCATGATCGCGGTGAAGCGGGCGCGGCCGAACTCCACGGACACCGAGTCCAGGGCGACGACGCGGGTCTCGCCCTGTCCGTAGACCTTGCTGAGGTCCGTGGCACGGGCGGCGACTGCCGTTGCGGCTCGGGCGGGGGCGGGGAAGGCGGCCGCGTGGGACACGGTGGGCTCCTGGGGAGGGGGTGACTAAAGGTTTCTGGCCCCCCAATTCTCGAATGCGCAGGTCAGCCGAAACCTCAGCCGGAAGTGCCGAAAGAGCGACCGGCCGAAAGTGCAATGGCGCCAAGGGCTGTCATACCGGGGACGGACCGGAGTCAGACTTTAGGCTGACGGGCTCCACTACGGGGTGGCGGCCGGCGGGGCGCGCGGCCGCCTACAGGGCGGGCCCGGCGTCCACCACCGGGGTCGGCGAGGCCGGGCGGCGCAGCTCGAAGAAGCCCTCCACACCCGCCATCAGCAGCAGCCCGTCCCACAGGCGGCCGGCCTGCTCGCCGCGCGGCACCGGGGAGACGACGGGGCCGAAGAACGCGGCGCGGACACCCGGCCGGTGCCCCCTAGGGGACCGCGGATTCCCCGCGCCTCGCTGCTCCCGTACGGCGATCACGGGTGTGCCCACATCCTCTCCGACCAGCGCGAGGGCCTCGGCGTGCGAGGCGCGCACCACCGGGTCGTACTCCTGAGTGCCGCCCGCGCCGGCCAGTTCCTGGGACAGCCCGAGGGCGGCGAGCGCGGCCGGGATGCCGTCCCACTCGCCGCGCTGGAGCCGCTCACCGAGCGCGGTGTAGAACCGCCCGAGCGCCTCCTGCCCGTAGCGCTGCTCCACCGCCGCGCACACCCGCACCGGCGCCCACAGATACTCGCCCCACTCGCCCTCGGGGTCCTCCGGGTCGACCTCCCGGCCCTCGTTGAGGACCTGCAGGCTCATCAGCCGCCAGCGCACCCGCACCTGCCGTACGGCCGTCACCTCCAGCAGCCACCGGGACGCGATCCAGGTGTACGGGCACACCGGATCGAACCAGAAGTCGGCCTCCACCGGGCCGTCGGCGCCGCTGCCGTCGCTCACCGTGCTCCCCACCCTTCGCCGGCCCGCTCCCAGAACTCTCCCAGGACGCCGTCGAGGAAGGCCCGGCCGGCCTCGCCCGACTCCTGGGAGGCCTGGCCACCGCCCCAGTTGAGGGTGGCGGCCATCCGCGCCTGGTACTCCCCGTGCAGCTCCCGCAGCACTTCCTGGACGCGCTGCCTGGGCAGGGACACCATCTTGCCCACCGGCCGCACATACGCCTGCCACCGGGTGGTGACCGCGCCGCGCAGCAGCTCGGTCAGCTCCCCGTCGCGGCCGGTCAGCCGGATCAGCGCGGGCGGCGGCAGGCCGAGCGCCGCCGCCAGCGCGCCCGCCTGGCGGTCGTTGCCGCGCCACTGCCCCGTGGCCTCGGCCCGCTCGTACGCGGACGCCGCCATCCCGATGCGCGAGGCCACCTCCGCGGCCGCCAGCCCGCGCGCCATGCGGTACGCGCGCAGCGTGTCCGGCACCCCGATCAGATCGCCCGGCGCACACCACAGCGCACCGGCCAGCGCGCTCAACTCGGCCTCGGTGGGCGCCTGATGACCCTGCTCCCAGGCCGCGACGGTGGCGGGCGGCACCTGCAGTCCGTACGCCGCCCAGATCCCGTAGGAGACGTGCGCGGGCGTCATCCCCAGCCCCTCGCGCAACCGCCGTGCGGCCCGGGCGTCGAAGGGCGGCCGGCGGGGGCCCTCGGGTTGCGTGTGCACGGGCACACCGTAGGAGCAGACGGGCGCGGGGGCCATGGTGCGGACGCCCAAGCCCGTACGTCGTAGGAACCTACGGGCGGGTCGGTTACGGCGCGGCGGTCTTCTCTCCCAGGACCTCGCGGGCCGCGCCCAGCAGGCGCTGGTTGGCGCTGCGCAACGTACGGAAGAGAGCGGGGTGCTGCCGGATCGCGGCCTCCTGGAGCCGGCTCTCGGCGGCGGACCAGGCCGCGACCAGGCGGGTCTCCTGCTTGCAGCGGACGTCGGCGGTGGCGGCCTTGATCTCTTCGGCGGAGGCGCGGCCCTCGGGCTCTTCCCACCGGGGGTCGGCGGCGGCCCGCAGCGGGTCGTCGTAGCGGAAACCGGCCTGCCGCATGCACCCGCGCCAGGCGTCGAGGGCCCGCAGGACCTCCCGGTCGCGGCGCGAGGCCTCGAAGCCCCGCGTCACCAGGTTGTCGAAGGCGGAGTCGTCGGTCTCGGGGACGCCCTGCTGGAGCCTGCTGTGCGCCCTCTTCCAGCAGCCGCCGGTGCCGTCGGTCCCGTAGGCGGCGCGCGCCTCCTTGGGGGCGAGGGCCTTCTGGCGCGCTTCGAGGTCCGCCTTGTGGCGGGACTCCCCGGACGGGGCGGGCGGCGGGCGGAAACCGTAGCGCCGGGCGACCTCGGCCTCGATGACGCCGTAACGCCTGCGGTGCGGCGGATCGAGATCCGCGGCCCTGGCGCGCGGCAGCACCTTCCAGGCCAGGCCGCGCTCGCGCATGCAGGAGCGCAGGAGTTCGTCCTCGGCGGACTCGACGGTGCGGGCGTCGGCTGCGGAGAGTTCGTAGGCGTCGAAGGGGAGGGTCAGCTTCTTGGACTCCGTACTGGCGGGTGGCGCGGCGGGCCGGTCCGGCGGGTTCGCAGGTCCGGCCGTGGCCCCTGCGCAGCCGGTGGCCAGCAGGGCGAGAAGCAGCGCGCCGGCCAGCGGGCGCGGGGGCTTGGGCACGGTGGCTCCTCAGAAGTGGATGGCGCTCACACCGTCACCGATGGCGGGCAGGCGGGGGCTCTGCTTTCCCGCCTTGATCGTGTAGACGGGGCCGGTGAAATGGGGCTTGTCGTACAGGCGCAGGGTGCGGTTGGACTTGTTCTTCACCGAGCGCACGCGGTTGTTGACGGTCACGCGGTTGTCGTACTTGTTGTTCGCGAGGTTCTCGTCGCTCCTGGTGAACTTGGCTTTGCCACCTCGGTAGTTCGGAAGCTGGTACAGCCATACGGCGCCCCGTGCCTGAGCGTCGGAGGTGGTGGCGGGCGCGGCTCCGGCCGCCGGGGCGAAGCCGGTGAGGGCGGCGCCGCCGAGAAGGGCGACGCCCATGGTGAGGGCGAGCTTGCGCTTCATGTCTTCCGTCCTTGGGTCGGTGCGGTGCGCGGCCGGTGACCGCAGCGACGGGAAGCCGCGTGCCGGTCACCGGCCGCAAGGGCCTGGAGGGGGTGACTCCTTACAGGAAGTCGATGCTGCTCGCGGCGTCGTTGCCGACGGCGTAGCCCCGCAGGTGAGCGATCTTCTTACCCGGCTTGATCTTCGTGGAGGGGCCCATGAAGTTGGCGTGCTTGTACAGGCGCACCGAGCGGTTGGACTTGTTCTTCACCGAGCTGACCTTGTCGCCCACGGTGACGCCGTTGTGGAACTTGTCGTTGCCGAGGTGCTTGTCGTCCTTCTTGTAACTCTTGTGGCCCTCCTTGTAGTTGGCGGCCTGGTAGAGGGTGACCTTGCCGCGGATGGCCTGCGCGTCGACCGGGGCCGCGCCGGCCGCCGGGGCGAAGCCGGTCAGAACGGCGCCGCCGAGGACCGCGACGCCAACGGTGAGTGCGAGCTTGCGCTTCATGTGTTCCGTCCTTGGGTCAGTACGAGTGCGGGTCCGGGCCGGGTCGTGCCCGGGGTCCCGCCGTGCTCCGGCGCCCTGGTGGCTCCGGCCCCAACGACGTTGGCCCGTCGGACGGTTGTCCGAAATCACAGCCGGGAGGTGACAAACAAGGCGGACAATGGAGCTGTTGCGCCACGCGGGCCGCGTGGGGCGAAGCGGAACGGAGAAGGGGAGTCCGTGACGGGGGACAGTACGAACAACAAGGTGGGAAGCAGGGGGACGGGCCGGCGCAGGCCTCGTACGGGGCGGCCGGAGAACCCGGTCGACCCCGACGCGGGACCGGTCGAACGCCTGGCGTGGGACCTGCGCAGACTGCGGGAGGGAGCGGGCGCGCCGAGCTATCGGGCGCTGGCCAAGAAGGCCCACTACTCCGCAAGTACGTTGGCCGAAGCGGCCAAAGGTGACCGACTTCCGTCGCTGGAGGTGCTCCTCGCCTACGTACGGGCATGTGGTGGGGACACCGAGGAGTGGGAAGTGCGCTGGCGGGCCGCCTCGGCAGGGCAGTCGGCGGACGGTGCGCACGGCGCGGCGGACGGGAGCGGAAGGTGTCCCTACCCCGGTCCTGCCGCCTTCGAGACCGCGGACGCCGAGGTCTTCTTCGGGCGTTCGGAGCTGGTCAAGGAGTTGTCCAGCAGCGTTGAACGGCAGCCGCTGACCGTGCTGCTGGGCGCCTCGGGCAGTGGAAAGACCTCCTTGCTGCGGGCCGGACTGCTGCCGGACCTGGGCGACCGGTGGCGGGTGGCGCTGCTGACACCGGGGGCGCGGCCGCTGTCGGAGCTGGCGGCGGCGGTGAGCGGGCTCGTCGGTTCCGATGCGTGCGACGGTGCCGAGTACGGCCCGTACGCCCCCGCGGCCCTGGGGACGTACAGCCGTGCCGGCTCCGGAGCGGACCGCCTGCGCAAGGGGCTCGCCGCGGAGCCCGGCGCCCTGGACATCGCGGTGCGCACCTGGCTGGCCGGGCAGGCGGAGGACGTCCATGTCCTGATCGTCATCGACCAGTTCGAGGAGGTCTTCACGCGCTGCGCCGACACGGCGGAGCGGGCCGCCTTCCTGGAGGCGGTGGGCGACTTCACCCGGGCGGCAGGGGCGCGGGTGCGCCTCGTCCTCGGGATGCGCGCCGATTTCTCCGCGCGCTGCTTCGCGCACCCCGGACTGGCGGCCGCCCTGCGCGCGGGAGTGCAGCTGCCCGTGGGGCCGCCCACCCGGCAGGAGTTGCGGGAGATCATCACCGAGCCCGCCGCCCGCGCCGGAGTGCGGGTGGAGGCGGACCTGCTGCAGGTCGTGCTCGGCGAGGCGGACGGCCAGCCCGGCGCGCTGGCGCTGGTCGCGCACGCGATGCGGGAGGCCTGGGAGCGGCGCGCGGGCGACGCGCTGCGGCTGGCCGACCACCAGGCGTCGGGCGGCATCTCCGGCGCCGTGGCGCAGCGGGCCGAGCGGATGTACCACCGGGCCCCGCGGGTCCAACAGGACGTCATACGCGCGGTGTTCCTGCGGCTGACGGCGCTCGGCGACGGCACCGAGGACACCCGGCGCCGCCTGGAGCCGGCCGAACTGGACGGGATCGCCGCGCCGCAGACCGTCCAGGGCGTGCTGCGGCAACTGGCCGCCGCCCGGCTGCTGGTGCTCTGCGACGGCGCGGTCGAGGTCGCCCACGAGGCGATCATCCGCTCCTGGCCCCGGCTGGCGCGCTGGCTCAACGAGGACCGCGAGGCGCTGCGCACCCACCGCAGGCTCACCGGCGCCGCCCGCGCCTGGCACGAACTGGGCCGCGACGCCGACGCGCTGTACCGCGGCACCCAGCTGGTCCTCGCGCGCAGGCTGGCGCGCGACCACGGCCAGCGGTACGGCCTGAACCGCCTGGAGGCCGACTTCCTGAGTGCGGGCATCCGCGCCGCCCACCGCCGCAGGTGGCACGCCTACCTGATACCGAAGGCGCTGGCATGCCTCCTGGTGTTCGCCGCCGCCTCCCTGGTCACCGCCTGGCAGCAGCGCCTGGACGCCACCGAGCAGCACCGCCTGGCGGTGTCCCGGCAGCGGGCCGCCCAGTCCGCCGAACTGCTCCAGCAGCGGCCCCAGGCGGCGGCGCTGGTCGCGCTGGACGGCTACCGGCAGGCGCGTACCGTCGAGGCCCGGGGGAGCCTGCTCAGCGCCTTCGCCCAGTGCCGCGCCAACCGGCTGACCGGCCACCGGGGACGGGTGACGGCGGTGGCGTACGCGCCCGACGGCCGCACCGTGGCCACGGCGGGCGCCGACCGCGCGGTACGAGTGTGGGACGCGGTCAGGAACCGGCTGCGGGCCACGCTCACCGGGCACACCGCCGCCGTCGGCACGGCCGTCTTCTCCCCGGACGGCCGCACGCTGGCCACGGGCGGCGAGGACCGCACCGTACGGCTGTGGGACCTGGTCAGCCGCCGCACCACCGCCGTCCTGCGCGGGCACCAGGGCGCGGTGACCACGGCGGCCTTCGCGCCCGACGGCCGCACGCTCGCCACCGGGAGCGCGGACGGCACCACCCGGCTGTGGAGCCCGGCGGCCGGGCGGGCGCTGCGCAGCCTCGCCGCCCACCGGGGACGGGTGACGGCGGTGGCGTACGCGCCCGACGGCCGCACCCTGGCCACGGCGGGCGCCGACCGCGCGGTACGGGTGTGGGACGCCGTCACACACCGGGTACGCACCACGCTCACCGGGCACGCCGCACACGCGCTCGCCTTCTCCCCGGACGGCCGCACCGTGGCCACCGTCGGCAAGGGCGGGGCCGTGCGCCTGTGGGACCTGGCCTCCCGCCGGGTGGTCACCACGCTCGGCGGCCACTCCCGCACCGTCGTCGCGGTCGCCTTCAGCCCGGACGGGCACACCCTCGCCACCGGGGGGTACGACCGCACCGTCCGCCTGTGGGACCTGCCGGAGCGCCGCCCCAAGGCCGTCCTCAGCGGCCATACGGACGCGGTGACTTCGGTCTCCTTCAGCCCGGACGGCAGCGGGCTGGCGACCGGCAGCGGGGACGGGTCGGCCCGTCTGTGGGACACCGACGCCAACCGGATCGCGGACCGCTTGTGCACGCTGAACCGCAGCGGTGACTGGGGGCGGCTGGTGCGGGATCTGCCGGCTATGGCGCCTTGTGGGTGAGGGGGCTTGTGGTTGAGGGGGCTTGTGGGGGTAGTGCTTTGTGGGGGAGGGGGCTTACGGGGGCGGGCCTTGCGGGCTGGGGCCTTACGGGTGCGGGGCGGGCTCAGGGGATGGTGAGGCCGAAGGCCTCCAGGGCGGGGAGCACCGGCTGGTAGAAGCCGTCGCCGCCCGCTGAGCAGTCGCCTCCCGCGGCCAGGAGGCCGATCGCGCCGGCTCCAAAGAAGGCCGGGCCGCCGGCCGGCTCGCCGGGGTCGGCGCACAGGTCCGCCTGGAAGAGGCCGTGCACCGTGCCTTCGGGGTAGTCGACCGAGACGTCGGTGGTGCGGACGGTGCCGCAGTGGGTGCCGGTGGCCGGACCGGCCCGGCACAGTGCCTGGCCTGCGGTGGGCCACTGGGCACCGGTGATGGCGAGGACCTGTCCGCCGCCGAGTTCGATCTCGCTGGGGTAGGAGCGGTCGGGGCTGGTGTAGCGGAGGACGGCGAAGTCCTCGCCGGGGAAGCGGGATTCCACCGTGCCGGCGATGTGGACGGTCCTGGCGCGGTCGGCGTACCAGTCGGTGGTGCCGTACGCGCACCGGCCCTCCACGATGGCGTACGGCGCGCTGCCTTTGCGGGCGTTGAAGCCGACGGCGCAGGTGCCGCCCCGGTCGCTGTGGAGGGTGTCGCCGCCGCGGATGGGAGGTGGGGCGGGGGCCGGGGCCGCTGTGGCGGGTGGTGTTGTGGTGAGGAGGGTGGCGGCGACGGCCAGAAGGAGCAGCAGGGCTCTCCTCGGTGTGGCCAGGGTGCGTAACAGCAGTGGTGGGTGGGGGAGTTGGCGTGGCATGGGAGCTCCCGGAGCGTGGGTCTGCACGGGGCGCGTCGGCGGTCAGTAGACCGACAGGCCGTACGCGGTGAGCGCGGGCTGGATCGGCTGGTAGTACGTGACACCGCCGGTGGAGCAGTTGCCGCTGCCGCCGACGATGAAGCCGACCGCCAGGGTGCCGGAGAAGGCGGGGCCTCCCCAGTCGCCCGGTTCGGTGCAGGCGTTGGAGCGGATCAGGCCGCGGACCGTGCCCTCGGGGTAGGTGATGCTGACGTTGTGCGCCGTGACGGTGCCGCACTGCAGGCCCGTGGTGCGGCCGACGTGGCAGATCCGCGAACCGGCGGGCGGCAGGACGGTGCCGGTGATGTCGACGGTCCGGCCGCCGCCGGTGCTGATCTCGCCGGGGTAGGAGAAGGCGGTGCTGGTGTAGCGGATCGCGGCGTAGTCGGTGCCGGGGAAGCTCACCGCCGCGGTGGTGCCCAGCGGCTTGGTCAGCGCCGGGTCCGCGTACCAGGTGGTGCCGGCACTCCCGGCGCACCGGCCCTCGACCACCGCGTGGTACGCCTCGCCGCGGCGGGCGTTGAAGCCTACGGTGCAGCGGGTGCCGCCGCTGCCGTAGATGGTGTCGCCGCCGCGTACTGCCGTCTGGCGGGACGGGGCGGGAGCGGTGGTTGTGGTGGTGACGGCGGTGAGGGTGGTTGTGGTGGTGGCTGATTCGGCAGCGGGGGCCGTGGTGGTGGCGGTGGCCGTGTCGGCGGCGGGGGCCGTGCCGGTCGCGGTGGCCGTGCCGGTCGTGGTCATGGCGAGCGGGGCCAGGAGTGCGAGCAGGAGCGCGGTTGCGCGAAGGCGTGCGGGTGTTTGGGAACCCGGATGCAGCGAGCGGTGTAAATGAGGTGTTGGGCGTCTGGCACTCATAAGTCCTCCACAGCCGGGACAGGAGTACGAGCGGGACGCAGAAGCTAGTCCGCGGACAGGCAAGCGGCAAGTGTGAACGGAGCGAGGGCGGTATGGACAAGGTGAACGAGCGGATCCGGCAGCGGCTTGCGGAGCCGAACTTCTGGCACTTGGCGACGGTGGGACTGGACGGGGCGCCGCAGGTGACGCCCATGTGGGTCGATGTCGAGGGCGAGTACGTGATGGTCAACACCGCCATCGGCCGGGTCAAGGAGGAGAATCTGCGCCGCGATCCGCGGGTGTCCCTGTCGTACTTCGACCCGGAGAACCCTTACGACCGCATGGAGATCCGCGGCCGGGTGGTCCGCTTCGTCGAGGGCGAGGAGGCGGAGCGGGCGATGGACCGGCTGGCCCGCAAGTACGTCGGCACCGAGCGGTTCGAGTGGCGGATACCGGGCGAGCGCAGGGTCATGCTGCTGATCGAACCCACCCAGTGCCGCCATATGGTCGGCGTCGAGCCGTTCCGCCCGGGCATCCTGCCGGAGGACGGGCCCCTCACCCCTTGACCGCGCCGCCGAGCGCGAAGCCGCCGCCCAGACGGCGCGAGATGAGGACGTACAGCAGGATCACGGGCGTGGAGTACAGCACCGAGAAGGCGGCGAGCTGACCGAAGGCGATGGCGCCGTAGTTGCCGAAGAAGGTGAAGATGCTGACGGAGGCCGGGAGTTGCTCGGGGCTCAGAAGCAGCATGAAGGGGACGAAGAAGTTGCCCCACATCATGATGAAGGTGTAGATCGTGACGACGGTCAGGCCCGGTCCCATCAGCGGGAGGATCACCCGCAGCAGCGTCTGGGACCAGGACGCGCCATCGGTCCAGGCCGCCTCCTCCAGCACCTTGGGCACGCCGTCCATGAAGTTCTTCATCAGCCAGATGGCGAAAGGGAGTTGGGCGGCTGCCAGGAACAGCGAGGTGCCGTACATGGTGTCGATCAGATTGACCTGCACGAACAGGCCGTAGACCGGGACCATGATCGCGGTGATGGGGAGGCAGGTGGAGAAGAGGATGGTCAGCAGGTAGGGGCGGCTGAAGCGGGAGCGGTAGCGCGAGAGCGGATAGGCGGCCAGCGCCGCGCACACCACCGTGATCAGGGTCGCGCCGCCGCACAGCAGAAGGCTGTTGAGCATCGGTGTGAAGGTGATCTCGTCGGTCAGCACCGCCGAGAAGTTGTCCAGGGTCGGCGAGGAGGGCAGCCGTACGCGCAGGTTCGCCTCGGCGTCGATCGAGGAGAGCACCAGCCAGGCGAGGGGGACGGCGAAGGCCACGGCCACGGCCAGCAGGGCGGCATCGGCGGCCAGCCGGTGGCGGGTGCGACGGGCCAGGACCGGGCGCATCACACCTCCTCGCGCATCAGCCGCAGATAGACCAGCGAGAAGAGCGCGCCGACCAGGAGCAGCAGCAATGCGACCGCGGTGCCGTAGCCGATCAGCGATTTGAGGAAGGCCTGGTCGTACATGAACACCGGGAGGGTCTGGCTGCGGTTGCCGGGGCCGCCGCGGGTCATGGCCCAGATCAGACCGAAGACGGAGAGCGTCTGGAGGGTGTTGAGCATCAGATTGGTGCCGATGGAGCGGCGGATCATCGGCAGGGTGATGTGCCACAGCCTTCGCCAGCCGCCCGCGCCGTCCACCTGCGCCGACTCGGTGACCTCCTTGGGGATCTCGGAGAGCGCGGCGGAGTAGATCAGCATCGAGAAGGCGGTGCCGCGCCAGACGTTGGCGAAGGACACCGCCAGGATCGGGAGGGTGAACAGCCAGTTCTGGCCGGGGAGATGGAGCCAGTCCAGGACGGCGTTGAGGGTGCCGCGGCGCTCGAAGAAGGTGTAGAGGAGAAAGCCCGCCACGATCTCCGGGACGACCCAGGCGGTGATCACGACCGCGCCGGTGAGGGTGCGTACCGCGCGGGAGGCGCGCTGCATCAGGCCCGCCAGTGCCAGGCCCAGGGTGTTCTGGCCCAGCACGGAGGAGATGAGGGTGAACACCAGCGTCAGGACGACGGCGTTGAGGAAGTTGTGGTCGGTGAAGGCGGTGCGGAAGTTGTCCAGGCCGATGAAGGACGTGGACTCCTGGCCGGTGAGCTGCATATCGGTGAAGGCGATATAGACGCAGTAACCGATGGGTCCGGCCAGGAAGAGCAACAGGAGGGTGGTGGCCGGTGCCAGGGGGGACCAGCGCAGCAGGCGGGTACGCGGCCCGGATCCGCGGCCGGGGCGCAGTGCGGGCGTGGCTCTGTCGACGGTGGTCATCGGCGCGCCGGTCAGGGCTTGGTGACGACGGCGCCGTCCGTGATGGACCGCAGCTGCTCGTCGTACTGCTTCGCGGCCTGCTGCGGCGAGGCGTCGCCCGCGGTGACCGACTCCATCGCCTCACCGATCGCCGCCGAGACCTTGGGGTAGACCGGCAGCGCGGGGCGGTACTGGCTGACCTCCACTAGTCCGGTGAAGAAGTCGATGCCGGGCATGGACGTGAGGTACTTGGTGTCGGCGGCCACGTCTTTGCGGACCGCGATCTGGGCGCCGCGCAGACACCATTCGACGGCGTTGGGCTGCGTCTGGAGCTTCTCGATCAACTTCCAGGCCAGGTCCGGCTTCTGGGACCGCTGCGGAATGGACCAGGTCCAGCCGCCGGCCAGGCTCACCTTGCCGGGCGCGGCGCCGTCCTGGGTGGGGAAGGGGGCCTGCCCCAGCGTCGTGGACCACTCGGGCCACGGCCGTCCGCCGCCCGTCTTCTGCCACTGCTGCCCCAGCCAGGAGCCGTCCAGATTGATGGCGAGTTTCTCCTCGGGCATCATCTCGGTGGCCACATTGGTCTGGATGTTGGCGCTCAGCGCGTCGGAGACATCCGGCCCGAGCTTCTCCTTGTAGACCGTGTCGATGAACTCCAGGCTGTCGCGGAAGCCCTTGCTGCCGGACACCCACTTCTTGGCGGCCGGGTCGTAGAGCGGGTCCTTGCCCGTGCCGTACAGCAGCATCTCGAAGCCCTGCATCACCGCGGCCTCGCCCGCGCCCTTGCCCGTGAAGACGTTCAGCGGGATGACGCCCGGCACCTTCTTCTTGACCGTACGGGCCGCGGAGAGCACCTCGTCCCAGGTCTTGGGCTGCCAGTCCGCGGGCAGCCCGGCCTTCTTGAAGATCTTCTTGTTGAACCACAGCCCGCGGGTGTCCGTGCCGTCCGGGATGCCGTACGTCTTCCCGTCCTGGGCCTTGGCGGCGCTCTTGGCGCTGTCCTCGAACTGCCGCCAGTCGTCCCACTTGGCGATATAGGGGTCCAGGGGGCGCAGCAGCCCGGCCTTGATGTCGGAGTTGATGAGGAAGGTGTCCTCGTAGACCAGGTCGGGGGCGGTCTTGGGGGAGCGCATCATCTGCTGGAGCTTGGCGTAGTAGTCGTTCTCCGACGCCTGGATCGGCAGCAGTCTGACCTTCTTGCCGGGGTTGTCCTTCTCGAACTGCTTCGCCACCAGCGCGAGATAGTCGTCCCGGACCGTGACCTTGTTGTTGGTGTCCTTGGGGAAGGCGACCTTGACGGTGTTCTTGTCGCTTCCCGAGTCGCTGCCGCACGCGGTGAGCGTTGCGGTGGCGACGACTGCGGCGGTGAGAAGAATCAGCGGGGCGGTGGGGCGCACGGCACGACCTCCAACTAGCCACGGCGGGCTGCCCGGTGACCGTAGAGTCACCGCCGATGCCAGGTCAATGCCCCGACCAGCGGTAGCGCAATTCCGGGCGGCCCACCTGTCCGTACTGCGGGGCGCGGGCGGCCCGTCCCGTGTCGACGAGGTGCTCGAGGTAACGGCGGGCGGTGATACGGGAGATGCCGACGGCCGCGGCAGCCGTGGCCGCCGACATCCCGCCTTCGGAAGCGCGCAGGGCGTCGGTGACCACGCGCAGCGTCGCGGTGGTCAGCCCCTTGGGCAGCGCGGCCGACCGGGGCGCGCGCAGCGCGGCGATCGCCCGGTCCACCTCGTCCTGGCCGCTGGCCTCGCCCGTGGTGGCGCGGAAGTCGGCATAGCGGGTGAGGCGGTCGCGCAGGGTGGAGAAGGTGAAGGGCTTGAGGACGTACTGCACGACGCCGAGCGAGACACCCTCGCGTACGACGGTCAGATCGCGGGCCGAGGTGACGGCGATGACATCGGCGGTGTGCCCTGCCGCGCGCAGCGTGCGCACGAGCTGCAGCCCGTGGCCGTCCGGCAGGAAGAGGTCGAGCAGCAGCAGGTCCACGGGGTGCTGGTCCAGGTGGCGCCGGGCGTCGGCACCGGAGTGCACGGTCGCGGACACGGTGAACCCGGCCACCCGCCCCACGTACAGCGCGTGCGCGTCCGCGGCCACCGGGTCGTCCTCGACCACGAGCACTCTGATCGGATCCGCGCCCCCGCTCACCGCCCCACCTCCGCACGGACGCCCGCGCCCGAGCCCGTGCCCGAACCCGCACCCACGTCTGCGTCCGCGCCCGTATCCGCGCCCGTCCGCAGCGGCAGCCGTACGGTGAACTGCGCACCGCCTTCGGGAGCCTGGCCGAGCGCGACCGTACCGCCGTGCCGCCGCACGGCCTGGCGCACCAGCGCCAGCCCCAGCCCACGGCCCCGGCCGCCCTTCGTGCTCCACCCCCGCCGGAAGATCTCCTCGGCGTCCCAGGGCTCGATTCCGGGCCCGTTGTCGGCGACCCGCAGCAACAGCTCCCCGCCCTCGGCACGCGCGGTCACGGTCACCCGCGGCGAGGCCGAGCCCCCACCGCACCGGCCGCCGGACGCGCCCACCGGACACTCCCCGCCCCCGGCCCCGTCCCACCCCGCCTCCCCGGAGGCCGCGTCCATTCCGTTGTCGACCAGATTGCCCAGCACCGTCACCAGGTCCCGGGCCGGCAGACCCTCGGGCAGCACGCCGTCGTCGATACGGCTGTCCGGGGTGAGGGTGAGTTCGACGCCGTGCTCGTTGGCCTGGGCGGCCTTGCCCAACAGCAGGGCGGCCAGGACGGGTTCGTGCACGGAGCCCACGACCTGGTCGGTGAGGGCCTGGGCGAGTTCGAGTTCGGCGGTGGCGAAGTCGACGGCCTCCTCGGGGCGGCCCAGTTCGATCAGGGAGACCACGGTGTGCAGCCGGTTCGCCGCCTCGTGCGCCTGTGAGCGCAGCGCCTCGGCGAAGCCGCGTACGGAATCCAACTCCCCGGACAGCGCCTGGAGTTCGGTGTGATCGCGCAGGGTGACGACGGTGCCGCGGTGTTCACCGCCGGAGACCGGCGAGGTGTTCACCACGATCACCCGGTCCGCGGTCAGGTGGAGTTCGTCGACGTGCACCCGCGCCGAGAGCAGCGCCTCGGTGAGCGGCGCCGGCAGGCCGAGCGCCGTGACCTGCCGGCCCACCGCCTCGTCCGTGAGCCCCAGCAGCTCGCGCGCACCATCGTTGATCAGCGCGACCCGCCGCTGCCCGTCGAGCATCAGCAGCCCCTCGCGTACGGCGTGCAGCGCGGCCTGGTGGTAGTCGTGCATACGGCCCAGTTCGGCGGCGTTCATGCCGTGGGTGTGGCGCCGCAGCCGGGCGTTGACGACATACGTCCCCACGCCGCCCAGGACGAGCGCCGCCGCCGCGACGCCGAGCAGCGCGAGGACCTGGCGGCGCAGTTCGGCGCTGATCGTCTCGACCGTGATGCCCGCGCTGACCAGCGCGGTGATGCGCCCGCCGTGCGCGGCGTCGCGGACCGGCGCGACGGCCCGCACGGACGGGCCGAGCACGCCCATGTGCGTCTCGTGGAAGGTCTCCCCGCGCAGCGCCGGCCCGATGTGCCCGAAGTACCGCTTGCCGATCGCGGACGGTTCGGGGTGCGTCCAGCGTGTACCGTCCGGCGCCATCACCACCACGAACTCCACCCGCGCGGTGCGCACCAGCCGCTCGGTATAGGGCTGCAGCACGGCAGTGGGGTCCGCCGAGCGCGCCGCCGCGATGGTGGCGGGCGACTGGGCGACGGCGGTCGCGGCCGCCGTCGCCTGCCGGCGCGCGCTCTCCTCGGCCCGGTCGCGGGCCGCGAGGTAGGCGAAGACGGCGCACCCGGCGACGACCGCCGCCACCAGCACGACCTGCATGGCGAAGAGCTGGCCGGCCAGGCTGCGCGGAGGCCTGGGCCGCCAGGGGCGGGGGATGCGCATGTCGAACATTCTGAAGGGTCACTTTTGCATGAACGAAATGCACGCAAGGGTGACGGGGGTCACGGCGACGTGCATAGTCGCCGGGACCCATCATGCGTACGGGCCCCATGCGCGGCCCCTGTGCGCGGGTCACGAGCAAGAGCCGCAGATCAGCGCAGAACCTTGAGAACGCCAGGACCGAGGAGGCAGCCGTGGCTGCACAGACCCCGCAGTCGGGGCCGAGCACACAACCGGTGAAGAAGAAGCGGGACCGGACGCACTACCTCTACATCGCCGTCATCGCCGCGGTGCTCATCGGCATCGGTGTCGGGTTCGCCGCGCCCGGTGTCGCCGTCGAGCTCAAGCCCCTGGGCACCGGCTTCGTGAACCTCATCAAGATGATGATTTCGCCGGTGATCTTCTGCACGATCGTGCTGGGCGTCGGCTCGGTCCGCAAGGCCGCCAAGGTCGGCGCGGTCGGGGGGCTGGCGCTGGGCTACTTCATGGTGATGTCCACGGTCGCGCTCGGCATCGGGCTGCTGGTCGGCAACGTCCTGGAGCCGGGCTCGGGGCTGCATCTGACCGACTCCGCCAGGGACGCGGGCCAGGCGCAGACCAAGGGCGGCGGCGAGTCCACCACCGCGTTCCTGCTCGGCATCATCCCCAAGACGCTGGTCTCGGCCTTCACCGAGGGCGAGGTGCTGCAGACGCTCCTGGTGGCGCTGCTGGTGGGCTTCGCGCTGCAGGCGATGGGGCGTTCGGGAGAGCCGGTGCTGCGCGGCATCGGGCACATCCAGAAGCTGGTCTTCCGCGTACTGGCCATGATCATGTGGGCGGCCCCGGTGGGCGCGTTCGGCGCGATCGCGGCGGTGGTCGGCGAGACCGGTCTGGACGCGCTGAAGTCCCTGGCCGTCATCATGGTCGGCTTCTACGTCACCTGCCTTCTCTTCGTCATCGTCGTCCTGGGCACGCTGCTGCGGCTGATCGCCGGGGTCAATATCTTCGCCCTGCTGAAGTACCTGGCGCGGGAGTTCCTGCTGATCCTGTCCACCTCCTCCTCGGAGTCCGCGCTGCCGCGGCTGATCGCGAAGATGGAACACCTGGGCGTGAGCAAGCCGGTGGTCGGCATCACCGTCCCCACCGGCTACAGCTTCAACCTCGACGGCACCGCCATCTACCTGACGATGGCCTCCTTGTTCATCGCCGAGGCGATGGGCGACCCGCTCTCCATCGGCCAGCAGATCTCCCTGCTCGTCTTCATGATCATCGCGTCGAAGGGCGCGGCGGGCGTGACCGGCGCGGGCCTGGCCACCCTCGCCGGCGGCCTGCAGTCGCACCGCCCCGAACTCGTCGACGGCGTCGGCCTGATCGTCGGCATCGACCGCTTCATGAGCGAGGCGCGCGCCCTGACCAACTTCGCGGGCAACGCGGTGGCCACGGTCCTGATCGGCACCTGGACCAAGGAGATCGACAAGGCCCGGGTCGGCGAAGTCCTCGCCGGAAAGCTGCCGTTCGACGAGCAGACCCTGGTCGACGACGGCCACGGCGGCCCGGACGCAGCGCAGGAGCCCGAACGCCGCGACGGCGGCGGGGCCAAGGAGCCGGCCGGCGTCTGAGCGCCGCCCGGCTCCCGTCCCCCGGCCGCCGGGGAACGGCCCGGGGCCTGTCCGGGGGCCCACGGGGGCAGAGCGAGCCCCCGGACAGGGTCAGCGCGGCAGCGGGAGGACCCCCTGCACCGGCTCGGGACGGACACCGGGCACGAACGGCAGAACGAAGGCGACCACGGCCACGACGATGGCAACGACCTTCACCGTGCGCGGGCCGATCGGCAGCAGGGGCATGGCGACTCCTCTCGGTGCCACGGTCTGCGAGCCGCCGCGCGCCACGAACTGCTCCGGCCGTACGGCCTCACCCACCGCGACGAGCGACAGCGCCCCGCATCCCACCCCCGTCGGGATGCGGGGCCCGCCCCCAAAAGGGAACGTGCCTCCACTCCACCGCCCCCAGGATTGTTCGGCACCCCCCTCCCACCAGCCCGAACAAAAAACTTTGGTCGGCAGGCGACGAGGTGGGGCCCGCCTGCTACCGGGAGGGCTGCTCGCCCTCAGAGGCAGCGGCCGCCGCACGGGCCGTGGCCCGCTGGACCGTTTCCGCGGCTTGCTGCGTGGGGACGCCCGACATCGCCAGCACGGTCCGGGCCGCGGCCGGGCCCGCTGTGGTTGCGGGCAGGTCGCCGTCGTTGACGGCCTGCATGAGGCCGAAGAGGGTGTGTTCGTGGGCGTGTGCGAGGGCGCGGGCGGTGAGGGGGGTGTGGAACTCGCCGTTGTCCAGGCCGCGTTGGAGGACGGCCGCGGCCTTGCGGCGTACGGGTTCCAGGCGGGCGCGGATGCCCGCGTCGGTGACGCTGCGCTGGGCCAGTGAGACGAGCAGCCGGTAGCGGTCGGCGTACTCCCATACCGCCAGGACGCTGTCGGCCAGGGCGTCGGCGGCGGGGGTGGCCTCGTCGGTGGAGCCGGCCGCGAAGGCCTCGGTGACATCCGCCACCGCCGCGTCCGTCAGGGCCGTGATCAGTGTCTCGCGGCTGGGGAAGTGGCCGTAGACGGTGCGGCGCACCACGCCCGCAGCGCGGGCGATCTGGTCCATGGAGGCGTCGGGGTTGCGCAGCAGCTCGGTCAGGGCGATGTCCATGATCCGGCGACGGTTGGCGTAGGCCCGGCTGCTGAGTGCGGTCATGGCGGGGCGGCTCCTGGTCCGGCGGCCACGTTCTCCTACGGGCGCGCTTCGCCTTCATTTTGCACGTGGCTGTGCAGCGGCGTAAATTGCACAGCAGTGTGTAAATGCACAGTGGTGTGCAAGATCTTTCCGGGTGCGGGGCACGCGGAAGGGCGCAGCCGCCGCAGGAGGACGCGAAGGTTGGAAGGAGAAGGTGACACAGTGCCTCTCATCGTGAAACGGCCGGTCGAACGGACGGGGCGGCCCTACCCACGGCGCTGGTGGGCGCTGGGCGTGCTGTGCCTGAGCCTGCTGATCATCGTCATGGCGAACACCTCGCTGACGGTCGCCGCCCCCGACATGACCGCGGACCTGGGGCTCAGCAGCGCGGACCTGCAGTGGGTCATCGACGGCTACACCGTGCCGTACGCCGCCCTGATGCTGATCCTGGGCGCGATAGGTGACAAATACAGCCGCCGCGGCGCGCTCATCCTGGGGCTGCTGGTCTTCGGCGGCGGATCGGTCGCGGGTGCGCTGGCGGACGGCTCCGCCGCGGTCATCGCGGCCCGCGCCGTCATGGGCGTCGGCGCGGCCATGATCATGCCCGCCACGCTGTCGCTGCTGGCGGCCACCTTCCCGCGCGGCGAGCGCGCGCTGGCCATCACCATCTGGACCGCGACCGCGGGGCTGGCCATCGCGGTGGGCCCGCTGGTGGCCGGGGCGCTGCTGGAGCACTTCAGCTGGCACTCCTCGTTCCTGATCAATGTGCCGATCGTGGTGCTCGGCATCGTCGGCTCGCTGCTGGTCGTGCCGCCCTCCCGGGCGGGGCACCGTGAGCGGCTGGACTACGTCGGCGGCCTGCTCTCCGTCATCTGGACCGGCGCCCTCGTCTACATGATCATCCAGGGGCCGCACTTCGGCTGGGGCGCTCCCGCCGTCACCGCCGCGGTCGTGGCAGGCGTGGGACTGGTGTGCTTCGTAGTGTGGGAGCTGCGGCATCCGCGCCCGGTCCTGGACGTACGGCGCTTCACCGGACGCGCCTTCGCCGGCTCCAACCTCGCCGTGGCGCTCTTCTTCCTCGCCGTCTTCGGCGCGTTCTACTACCTCACCCAGCACCTGCAGTTCGTGCTCGGATACTCGCCGCTGGACACCGGCGTACGGATGCTGCCGCTGGCCGGCGCGGTCTTCGTGGGCGCGGCGCTGACCGGGTTCCTCACCCCGCGGCTGGGCATGAAGGTCACGGTCACCGCCGGCATGCTGGGCGGCACCCTCGCGCTGGCCCTGCTGACCCGCGTCGACTCCGGCTCCTCCTACGGCGACTTCCTCGCCCCGCTGATCATCCTCGGCCTCGCCATCGGCCTGTCCCTGTCCCCCTGCACGGACGCCATCATGGGCGCCTTCCCCGAGGACCAGCTCGGCGTCGGCGGCGCGGTCAACGACACCTCCATCGAGCTCGGCGGCTCGCTCGGCATCGCCATCCTCGGCTCCGTACTGGCGGGCAGCTACTCCTCCAAGCTCTCGGACGCCGCGGCCTCCTCCGCCGCGCACGGCGGTCCCGAGCTGCCGCCCGAGGCGCTGTCCACCGCCCAGGACTCGGTCGGCGCCGGACTGGCCGTGGCGCAGGAGGCCGGCAAGCAGGTCGCCGCGGGCGCGACCCCCAAGGTCGGCGCCGAACAGGCCCGCACCCTGGGCCTCCAGCAGGCCGAGGCGGTCGCCGACGCGGTACGCGGCGCCTTCTCCGAGGCGGTGTCCCACACGAGCGTGGTCGGCGCGGTCGTGCTGGGCGTGGGCACGGTGCTGGTCGCGGTGCTGCTGCCGCGCCGTACGAAGGCGAAGGCCGGGGCGCGGACGGGTGCGGGACCGGCCGCCACCGAGTCCTGCGACGCCTCCGCAGCCACCGCCGCCACGGAGTCCGTACGCCGCTGAAGTCACCCCTGTGACCTGGGCGTTGAACCTCGCGCGGGCCGATTGTCAGTGGCCTTTGGCACGATGAGGGAAATGCTCCGCCCGGCCCGGACCGAAAGGGCCGGGCCGGGCGCCGGTGTCACCCCGGGCACAGCCAGACCGTGCCCAGCGGGGGCAGGGTCGGGCAGAGGGAGGAGGGGCGGCCGTGGTGGGGGACGGGTTCCGATTTCAGCGGGTCGGGGTTGGTGACGCCGCTGCCGCCGTAGCGCTCCTCGTCGGTGTTGAGGACCTCGCGCCAGGACGGTACGCCGTCGGGGACCCCGAGGCGGTAGTCGCGGCGCACCACGGGGGAGAAGTTGCAGACGGCGATGAGCGGGGAGCCGGCGGCGTCGAAGCGGAGGAAGGCGAAGACGTTGTCCTCGCTCGCGTCGCCCTCGATCCAGGCGAAGCCGGACGGATCGGTGTCGCGCTCCCACAGCGCGGGAGTGGCGGTGTAGGTGCGGTTGAGGTCGCGTACGAGGTCGCGTACGCCCCGGTGGTCCGGCTCGGCGGAGTAGGAGGGATCCAGCAGCCACCAGTCCGGGCCGTGCCCCTCGGCCCACTCCGCGCCCTGGGCGAACTCCTGCCCCATGAACAGCAGCTGCTTGCCCGGATGGGACCACATGAAGGCCAGATAGGCGCGGTGGGTGGCGCGCTGCTGCCACCAGTCGCCGGGCATCTTGGTCACCAACGACCGCTTGCCGTGCACGACTTCGTCGTGGGAGATGGGCAGGACGTAGTTCTCGCTGTACGCGTACACCATCGAGAAGGTCATCTCGTTGTGGTGGTACTTGCGGTGCACCGGCTCCTTGGAGACGTAGCCGAGCGAGTCGTGCATCCAGCCCATGTTCCACTTCAGGCCGAAGCCCAGTCCGCCGAAGCCGCCGGGGCCCACGTGGTGGGTGGCCCGGGTCACGCCGTCCCAGGCCGTGGACTCCTCGGCGATGGTGACCACCCCGGGGCAGCGCCGGTAGACGGTGGCGTTCATCTCCTGGAGGAAGGCGACCGCGTCCAGGTTCTCCCGCCCGCCGTGCACATTGGGCGTCCACTCCCCGGCCTCGCGCGAGTAGTCGAGATAGAGCATGGACGCCACGGCATCCACCCGCAGCCCGTCGATATGGAACTCCTGGCACCAGTACACCGCGTTGGCGACCAGGAAATTGCGCACCTCGGGACGGCCGTAGTCGAATTCGAGGGTGCCCCAGTCCGGGTGCGCGGCCCGCGCCGGGTCCTCGTGCTCGTACAGCGGCCTGCCGTCGAACTCGGCCAGCGCCCAGTCGTCCCGCGGGAAGTGCGCCGGCACCCAGTCCATCAGCACGCCGATCCCGGCCCGGTGCAGCGCGTCGATGAGGTACTTGAAGTCGTCCGGCGTGCCCATGCGGGCGGTCGGCGCGTAGAAGCCGGTGACCTGATAGCCCCAGGACCCGCCGTAGGGGTGCTCGGCGACCGGCATCAGCTCCACATGGCTGAAGCCCAAGTCCTTCACATACGCCGGGAGTTGGGTCGCCAGCTGGCGGTAGGTGAGGCCGGGGCGCCAGGAGGGGAGGTGGACCTCGTAGACGGAGAAGGGCGCCTCGTGGACCGGGCGCCCGGCCCGCCCCTGCATCCACTCATCGTCCTGCCAGTTGTGGTGCGAGGCGTGCACGACCGAGGCGCTGGCGGGCGGGCACTCCGTGCGCCGCGCCATCGGGTCGGCGCGCAGCGTGCGGGTCCCGTCCGGCCGGGTGATCTCGAACTTGTACAGCTCGCCCTCGTCCAGCCCCGGCAGGAACAGCTCCCACACCCCCGAAGAGCCCAGCGAGCGCATCGGGAAGCCGGTGCCGTCCCAGTAGTTGAAGTTGCCGACGACGCGCACACCACGGGCGTTGGGCGCCCACACCGTGAAGCGCGTCCCCGCCACGCCCTGGTGTGTCATCGGCCACGCGCCGAGCGCCTGCCACAGCTCCTCGTGGCGCCCCTCGCCGATCAGATACAGGTCCAGCTCGCCGAGCGAGGGCAGGAAGCGGTACGGGTCGTGCGTGCGCACCTCGTCCGTGCCGTCCTCGCCGTAGGTGATCAGCAGCTCGTAGTCGGGGATGGTGCTCAGCGGGATGACCCCGCCGAAGAGCCCCTCGCCCTCGTCGTGGAGGTCGGCCCGCAGCCCCTTGGCCAGCACCGTCACCGACTTCGCATACGGGCGCAGCGTACGGAAGAGCACTCCGCCGCGTACGGGGTGGGCGCCGAGCAGCCCGTGCGGATCGTGGTGCGTACCGCTCAACAGCCGTCCGCGGTCCGCGGGTTCGAGCGCCTCCGCCGTGCGCACACCGCGGCTGCCGCCCTTGGGCTGGGGCGCCGGGGCGACGGCGGGGACCGGCGGGACGGGAGGAGGCGTCTGCGACCCGGGGTCTGGTTGCGGGGCGGCAGGTGCCCGGGTGGCCTGCGAGGCGGAACGGGTCTCCGGGGCCGGGCGGCTGTCCGAGGCCGGGCGGGCCTCCGGGGCCGGGCGGCTGTCCGAGGCCGGGCGGGTCCCTGAGGCCGGACGGGCAGCCGGGGGCCTGGGGGCCTCTGCGCTGCGGGGAGCGGGCGGGCGGGGAGAGGGCGAAGTGACGGGCGAGGCGGGGCCAGTGGTAGAGGCGGTAGAGGAAGGGCTATGTGAGGAAGGACTGTGCGGGGCGGGGCTGTTGGGCGACGGGGACTCGGCGGCCGCGGCGGCCGCCGCGGGCTCGTCAGGCACGGCGGGCGCGACGGGCCTGGCCGGTTCGGCGCGTTCGGCGGGCGCCGCGGGCCGGTCCGGGCCCGGAAGGAACGTCGCCGGGACGCCGGACGGCCCGGTCCCCGGACGGTGGGCCGCCCCCCGGATCGGTACGGCATCGGGGGAGGGGCGGCGGGACGGCGGACGGGCGGTCACGAGAGGAGCCTCCTCGGCAGGGCGTCTGACGAAACGGAGCTATCTGGGTCTGGTGAGGCCGCCGCAGGTGCGGCGACTGTCGGCACGCGAGGCACGCGAAGCGCGGCAACCTATGCACTCCCCGGGGCGCTCAAGGCGTCTGGGCCGTGTCGCTCCCGTGGCCCGTACCCCCACCCCGCCCCGGGTAGCCGCGTACGCGCGGCTCATGCGGGCCCGTCTCCCGGATCGCATCCCTCACCCGGGTCCGCCCCCGCCAGCCGCCGGATCGCCGCCATCGGTACGGACAGCCAGTCGGGCCGGTGCCGGGCCTCGTACAGCACCTCGTACACCGCCTTGTCGGTCTCGTACGCGCGCATCAGCTCGGGCACGGCGTCCGGGTCGACCCCGCCCGCCTCCGCGTAGCCGCGGCAGTACGCGTCCCGGGTGCGGCGCGCCCACTCCAGCGACCAGGCGTCCCCGCGCGAGGGCCCGCTGCGCGCCGCGTAGTCGAAGGAGCGCAGCATGCCCGCCACATCGCGTACCGCGGGCTGCGGCCGGCGCCGCTCCGCCAGCGGCCGGGCCGGTTCCCCCTCGAAGTCGATCAGCGACCAGCGGCCCTCGTCCGCCGAGCGCAGCGTCTGCCCCAGGTGCAGATCGCCGTGGATGCGCTGGGCCGCCCAGCCCAGGCGGCCGTCCGCGGGGCTCTCCAGCTCGGCGACCGCGTCGAAAGCGGTGCGCAGCCCCGCGCAGTACGGGCGCAGCGCGGGCACCGCGCGGGCCGTCGCGGTCAGCCGCTCGTGCATCCCCGCGGCGATCGCGGCCAGCTGCGGCCTGCGCAGTTCGACGGTGGGCAGCGCCTCGGCGAGCGCGGTGTGCACCTCCGCCGTCGCGTGCCCCAGCGCCCGCGCGGGTCCGGTGAAGTCGGCGCGTACGGCCAGGGCGTTGAGGGCCAGCTGCCACCCGTCCGCCGAGCCGTTCAAGAAGGGCTGGAGCACTCCCAGCGTTGTCGGCTCGCCGCCCTCCTCGCACGGATCGCACTCGAACCACGCCGCGGGCGCCGGTACCCGCGCGCACTGGGCGCGGGCCAGTGCCAGCGGCAGCTCCAGGTCGGGGTTGACCCCGGGCGAGGTGCGCCGGAAGACCTTCAGGATGTACGAATCCCCGTACACCACCGAGGAGTTGGACTGTTCGGCGGTGACCGGGCGGGCCGGCATGCCGGAGGCGATGGCGGTGCCCGGCTCGCGGCAGAAGCGCAGCGAGGCGAGCCGCCCCGGCACCCGCAGCCGCTCCAGCAGCAGCGCGCACAGCCGGGTGTCCAGCAGCGCGTCGTAGACCGTGCGCCCGTGCAGCGGGCCTCCGGAGGGGCGGCCGATCACGGCGGGCGCCAGGCGCGGCGGCAGGGCGCTGTGCACACCCAGCAGCAGCTGGTAGCAGTCGGCCGCGGCCGGCGGCGGTCCGGCGTCGGAGGGGTGCGGCAGCGGTCCCGGCTGCTGGGTGCGGACGAGAAGGTGCAGCAGCCCCGGGGTGGCGCCGCCCGCGCCGCACGGCAGCAGCTCGGTCGCCGACACCAGCTGGAAACCGGAGATCGGGCGGCCCTTGCCCGCGAACCACCGCTGCCGGGGCACCCATTCGCACAGCAGTGGTGCGAGTGAGGCGAGCAGGGCCGGTGCGGTCGTGGGGCGCCGTTCATGAACAGGGGCGGCTGTGGTGTGGGTGGCACGGGTCGAGGCGGTATCCGGCATGGTGTCGCGTCCTTTCCCCGGGCACACGACAGATAGGGCAAAGTGTCCCGGAATGCGGCCTTGACTGTGCGGCGGAGCGGGACGTGTCGGGCGAGGATCGTCCGTACGGCAGTGGTGCTCTTGGGGCGGTCACCCCTGTCCCCCGGGGTTCGACGACGCTCACCCGGCCCGTGCGGTAGTAGGGAGACTGCCCATGGCGAAGGTCGGAAAACGCCCGCCGCCACCGTCCCACCCCATACGGGCCAGTAGCCCCGGGACAGCGGGGCCGGACGGCGGGGAGGACGGTGGCGGCGGGGGAGTGCGACGGCCGGGAGCGTGCGTCCTAGCTCCCGGCCTTGCGCAGCCGGAACCAGTAGAAGCCGTGTCCCGCCAGTGTCAGCAGGTACGGCCACTCGCCGATGGCCGGGAAGCGGACGCCGCCGATGAGTTCGACCGGGTGGCGGCCGTTGAAGGCCTTCAGGTCCAGCTCCGTGGGTTGCGCGAAGCGGGAGAAGTTGTTGACGCACAGGACGAGGTCGTCGCCGTATTCGCGCAGGAAGGCCAGGACCGCCGGGTTGGACGAGGGCAGTTCGGTGTAGGTGCCCAGTCCGAAGGCAGGATTCTGCTTGCGGATCTCGATCATGCGGCGGGTCCAGTGCAGCAGGGACGAGGGCGAGGACATCGCGGCCTCGACGTTGGTCACCTGGTAGCCGTAGACCGGGTCCATGATCGTGGGCAGGAAGAGCCGGCCCGGGTCGCAGGAGGAGAACCCGGCGTTGCGGTCCGGGGTCCACTGCATGGGGGTGCGGACCGCGTCGCGGTCGCCGAGCCAGATGTTGTCGCCCATGCCGATCTCGTCCCCGTAATAGAGGATGGGGGAGCCGGGGAGGGACAGCAGCAGGGCCGTGAAGAGTTCGATCTGGTTGCGGTCGTTGTCCAGGAGGGGGGCCAGGCGGCGGCGGATGCCGATGTTGGCGCGCATCCGCGGGTCCTTGGCGTATTCCGCGTACATGTAGTCGCGTTCTTCGTCCGTGACCATTTCGAGGGTCAGCTCGTCGTGGTTGCGGAGGAAGATTCCCCACTGGCAATTGGCGGGGATCTCCGGGGTCTTGGCGAGGATTTCGGAGACCGGGTAGCGCGATTCCCTGCGTACCGCCATGAAGATGCGCGGCATGACCGGGAAGTGGAAGGCCATGTGGCACTCGTCGCCGCCGACGCTGTAGTCGCCGAAGTAGTCGACGACGTCCTCCGGCCACTGGTTGGCCTCGGCCAGCAGGACCGTGTCGGGGTAGTGGGCGTCGATCTCGGAGCGTACCCGCTTGAGAAAGGCGTGCGAGGCCGGGAGGTTCTCGCAGTTGGTGCCCTCCTCGGCGTAGAGGTAGGGCACCGCGTCCAGGCGGAATCCGTCGATGCCCAGATCCAGCCAGAAGCGCAGCGCGGAGATCATCTCCTCCTGGACGGCCGGGTTCTCGTAATTGAGATCCGGCTGGTGGGAGAAGAAGCGATGCCAGAAGTACTGTTTGCGCACCGGGTCGAAGGTCCAGTTCGAGGCCTCGGTGTCGACGAAGATGATGCGGGCGTCCTGGTACTGCTTGTCGTCGTCCGCCCAGACGTAGTAGTCGCCGTAGGGACCGTCCGGGTCGCTGCGGGACTCCTGGAACCACGGGTGCTGGTCGCTGGTGTGGTTCATGACGAAGTCGATGATGACGCGCATGCCGCGCTGGTGGGCGGCGTCCACGAATTCCACGAAGTCGGCGAGGTCACCGAATTCGGGCAGGACGGCGGTGTAGTCGGATACGTCGTACCCGCCGTCGCGGAGCGGGGACTTGAAGAAAGGGGGCAGCCAGAGGCAGTCGACACCCAGCCATTGCAGGTAGTCGAGTTTGGCGGTGATGCCCTTCAGGTCGCCGACGCCGTCCCCGTTGCTGTCCTGGAAGGACCGGACCAGGACTTCGTAGAAGACGGCCCGCTTGAACCAGTCCGGATCGCGGTCCTTGGCCGGTGTGTCCTCGAAGGTGTCGGGGACAGGTTCGTTGACGATCAATTGGGTGACCCTCCGATCGGTGAGGACGGTCGCAGCGACAGCACATGCGCGGGCGCGATGGCTCGGCCCGGCTCCAGGCGCACATAGTTGTCCCTGCCCCAGTGGTAGGTCTCACCGGTGAGCTCGTCGCGCACCGGGAAGGACTCGTGCCATGCAAGGCCGAGTTCCGGCATGTCCAACGACACCGTCGCCTCGTGGGTGTGGTGCGGGTCGATGTTGACGACCGTCAGTACCGTGTCGGCCCCCTCGCGTTTGGAGTAGGCCAGTACCGCGTCATTGTCGACGTGATGGAAGTGCAGACTGCGCAGCTGCTGCAGTGCTGGATGGCGGCGGCGCAGACGGTTCAGCGTGGTGATGAGAGGTGCGATGGTACGGCCCTGACGCTCCGCTGTCTGCCAGTCGCGCGGCCTGAGTTGGTACTTCTCCGAGTCGAGGTACTCCTCGCTGCCACTGCGTACGGGTGTGGCCTCGCACAGCTCGTATCCGGCGTACACGCCCCACGTCGGGGAGAGGGTGGCGGCCAGTACGGCGCGTACCTCGAAGGCGGTGCGGCCGCCCTCCTGGAGGTAGGCGTGCAGGATGTCGGGGGTGTTGACGAACAGATTGGGCCGCATGTACGACGCCGCGTCCCCGCTCAACTCCTGGAGATATTCGGTGAGTTCCGCCTTGGAATTGCGCCAGGTGAAGTACGTGTAGGACTGCTGGAAGCCGATCCGGGCCAGTGTGTGCATCATCGCGGGGCGGGTGAAGGCCTCCGCGAGGAAGACGACGTCGGGGTCGGTGCGGTTGATGTCCGCGATGACCGTCTCCCAGAAGACCACCGGCTTGGTGTGCGGGTTGTCGACGCGGAAGATGCGCACGCCGTGGTCCATCCACAGCCGCAGGACGCGTTCGGTCTCCTGCACCAGCCCGGGGAAGTCGGCGTCGAAGGCGATGGGGTAGATGTCCTGGTACTTCTTCGGCGGGTTCTCGGCGTAGGCGATGGAGCCGTCGGCGCGGTGGTGGAACCACTCGGGGTGCTTCTCCACCCAGGGGTGGTCCGGCGAGCACTGCAGCGCGAAGTCGAGCGCGACCTCCATGCGCAGCTCGCGGGCGGTGCGTACGAAGTGGTCGAAGTCCTCGAAGGTGCCCAGGTCCGGGTGGATCGCGTCGTGCCCGCCGTCCGCCGAGCCGATCGCCCAGGGGCAGCCGACGTCCTGCGGGCCCGCGGAGAGGGAGTTGTTGGGGCCCTTGCGGTAGGAGGTGCCGATGGGGTGGATGGGCGGCAGGTAGACGACGTCGAAGCCCATGGCGGCGACGGCGGGCAGCCGGGCGGCGGCGGTGCGCAGGGTGCCGCTGACCGGCGGTGCGCCCTCCTGGACCACCGCGCCCTCCGAGCGCACGAACAGCTCGTACCACGACCCGTACAGCGCGCGGCGCCGCTCGACCAGCAGAGGCATCGGGCGGGAGGCGGTGACCAGTTCGCGCAGCGGGTGGCGGGTGAGGATCTCGGTCAGCTCGGGGGTGAGCGCCGCGGCCAGGCGGGTGGCGGCGGGCAGTCTCTCGTCGCGCAGGGTGTCCGCGGCCCGCAGGACGCTCTCGCGGCCCTCGCTCTTGGGCACCCCGGCGGCCGCGCGGCGGTGCAGTTCGGCGCCCTCGGCCAGCACCAGATCCGGCTCGATGCCCGCCGGGATCTTGATCTGGGCGTGGTGGCGCCAGGTGCCGACGGGATCCGACCAGGCCTCGACGGTGTACGTCCAGGTGCCCTCGGCCGTGGGTGTCACCGTCGCGCCCCAGCGGTCGGTGCCGGGGGCCAGTTCGCGCATCGGGGCGGCGGCGGCGCTGCGCCCCGCCGGGTCCCGCAGGACGACACGGGCGGCGACCGCGTCGTGCCCTTCGCGAAAGACGGTGGCGCTGACCTGGAACGACTCCTGGACCACCGCCTTCGCCGGTCGGCGCCCGCAGTCGATCTGCGGGCGGATGTCCAGGACGGGGATGCGACCGATCATGGGATCACCTGAGGCAGGGGTGGGCGGCACGGGGTGGGGTGTGGTTCTTTGTATCGGCTCCGCGGAGGCATGGCGGGGTGCGGGCATGGACGCTCCTGTCCGCTTTCACTCGGTTGGAGGGGCGGGCCGTGCTGCGCACCCGGGCGGGCACGGGCGCAGCGGGGTGCGTACCGCAGGAGCCTTCCACGGCCGGTGGGCGGGCAATCCGGCCGCGGGTGAACTACTGCCGCGTAGCCCGCAGGGCGCCCCCGCCGGCGCCCACGGGATGCCCGCCGCTGCCCCGCAGAGCAGAACCGGCCCCGCCGTGCGGCGGGACCGGTTCCGTGGTGACCTGGTGCCACTACGAAGTGCCCACCTGGAGCAGTGCGTTCGGCGAGCCGAGGCCCGCCCCCTTGATCTTGTTGACGGCCGACTGCCGCACCAGCGCGTCGCGCACGTCCTTGGGTGCGGCCCACTTGTGGCCGGCCAGGTAGAGCGCGGCCGCGCCGGCGGCGTGCGGAGCGGCCATCGAGGTGCCGGAGATGGTCTGCTTGGCTCCATCACCCGTGTTCCACGCCGAGGTGATGTCCACACCTGGTGCGAACAGGTCAAGTTTTGGGCCCCAGTTGGAGAAGGCGGCCCGGTTGTCCTGGATGTCGCTCGCACCGACCGTGATCGCCTCGTTCACCCGCGCGGGTGAGGCGAAGTCGGCCGGGAGGCCGTCGTTGCCCGCCGCGACGGTGAAGGTCACGCCCGAGGCGATGGCGTTGCGCACCGCCTGGTCCAGCTGCGGCACCGGGACGCTGCTGCCCAGGCTCATGTTGGCGACCGCGGGCTTCTTGGCGTTCTTGGCCACCCAGTCGATGCCGGCGATCACCTGCGCGGTGGTGCCCGAACCCTCGTTGTCCAGTACGCGTACGGCGACGACCTCGGCCTTCTTGGCAACGCCGTATCTGCTGCCGGCGGCGGTGGCGGCGACATGTGTGCCGTGCCCGTTGCCGTCGGTGGCGTCCGCGTCGTTGTCGATGAAGTCCCAGCCGCTGACGGCCCGTCCGCCGAAGTCGCGGTGGGTGGTGCGTACGCCGGTGTCGATCACGTACACCCGTACGCCCTTACCCGCCGGCTCCGGCCAGGTGTAGGACGTGTCCAGCGGCAGATCGCTCTGGTCGATCCGGTCCAGGCCCCAGGACGGCGGGTTCTTCTGGGTGTGGGCCAGGCCCACGGTCTGGTTCTGCGCCACCGAGGCCACGGCCGGGTCGGCGGCCAGCCGCCGCGCCCGGGTCTCGTCCACGCTGACCGCGTAGCCGTTGATGGCCGTGCTGTAGGTGTGGCTGATTTTCGCCCCGTACTTGGCGGCCAGGTCCTTGCCCGCCTGCGACGGCGCGTCTATCCCCCCTGCCCCGGTCCTCAGCGTCACGATGTAGCTGCTGCGCACCGCGTCGTCGGTCCCGGCGCCCAGGATTGTGCCCTCGGCCGGGGCGGCCTGTGCGGGCATCGTGACGGCCGAAAGTACTGCGGCCGTGGTGGCGGCCACGGCCGCACCGGCCAGCCGTCGGCGGCGTATTCGTTTCAGTGCCATGTACGGAGTTCCCCTCCTCAACTCGACGGGCGCCGGGCGGAGTTGCGCTGCGGAGGCGGTCGGCTCCCGCACCGTGCACCGCGGACGCCACACCTGAGCCTCTCGTCTGCCGCGAGTACGGACAAGAGCGCATGAGGGGGCGGAATCGGCCATATCGCCCGTGAAGGATCCGTGGGAAGGTTGCGGCGTTTTCTGGCCGTTGTGGGAAACAACAGGGGTGCGACCTCCCGTGTGCCGTGGGGCGGATGCGGTCGCACGTTCGGGCCGCGCGCCCGCCCCGCGGCTCTTTCGGGCGGTTGGCGAAGGTGGCGCGGCAGCGTTCTGGTTGGCACCGGCGTCACACCGCTACCGTCGAGGCGTGAAGGCCATTCGTCGATTCACCGTGCGCCCCGTCCTTCCCGAACCCCTACGACCGCTCAGCGACCTGGCGCGGAATCTGCGCTGGTCCTGGCATCCCGAGACCCGCGAGCTCTTCCACGCCGTCGACCCCGACGGCTGGCAGCGCGCGGGCGCCGATCCCGTACGGCTGCTGGGCTCCGTCTCCGCCCAGCGGCTGGGCGAACTCGCCGAGGACCGCAGATTCCTGCGACGGCTGACCGCGGCCGCCGACGACCTGAGCGACTACCTGGGGGGACGGCGCTGGTACCAGACCACCCCCGAGCACGCCGAACTCCCCGCCGCCATCGCCTACTTCTCGCCCGAATTCGGCATCACCGCCGCCCTGCCGCAGTACTCCGGCGGCCTGGGCATCCTGGCCGGCGACCACCTCAAGGCCGCCAGCGACCTGGGCGTACCCCTCATCGGCGTCGGGCTGCTCTACCGGCACGGATACTTCCGCCAGTCGCTCTCCCGCGAGGGCTGGCAGCAGGAGCACTACCCCGTCCTGGACCCCAACGAGCTGCCGCTGGAGATGCTGCGCGAGGCCGACGGCTCGCCCGCCCAGGTCGCCCTCGCGCTGCCCGGCGGCCGCCGGCTGCTCTCCTACATCTGGCAGGCCAGGGTCGGCCGCGTACCGCTGCTGCTGCTCGACTCCGACGTGGAGGAGAACGGGCCCGGCGAGCGGGACGTCACCGACCGGCTGTACGGCGGCGGCAGCGAGCACCGGCTGCTGCAGGAGATGCTGCTGGGCATCGGCGGCGTGCGGGCGGTGCGCACGTACTGCCGGCTCACCGGCCACGCCGCGCCCGAGGTGTTCCACACCAACGAGGGGCACGCCGGGTTCCTCGGCCTGGAGCGGATCCGGGAGCTGTCCGAGCCCGCCGATGGGCACGGCGGGCTGGACTTCGAATCCGCGCTGGAAAGCGTGCGGGCCGGCACGGTCTTCACCACCCACACCCCCGTCCCCGCCGGCATCGACCGCTTCGACCGCGAACTGGTCGCCCAGCACTTCGGGTACGAGGCCGAACTGCCCGGCATCGAGGTCGAACGGATCCTCGCGCTCGGCATGGAGACCTACCCCGGCGGCGAGCCCAACGTCTTCAACATGGCGGTGATGGGCCTTCGGCTCGCCCAGCGCGCCAACGGCGTCTCCACCCTCCACGGCCAGGTCAGCCGGGAGATGTTCGCGGGCCTGTGGCCCGGCTTCGACCCCGAGGAGGTGCCGATCACCTCCGTCACCAACGGGGTGCACGCGCCCACCTGGGTGGCGCCGGAGGTCTTCCGGCTCGGCGCCCGCCAGATCGGCGCGGGCCGCACCGAGGACGCGCTGACGGTGGGCGGCTCCCGGCGCTGGTCGGCGGTGGCCGACATCCCCGACACCGCCGTGTGGGACCTGCGCCGCTCCCTGCGCGAACAGCTGGTGGAGGAGGTACGGCAGCGGCTGCGCGCCTCCTGGCGCCAGCGCGGCGCCGGCACCGCCGAACTGGGCTGGATCGAGGGCGTACTGGACCCCGACATCCTCACCATCGGTTTCGCCCGGCGGGTGCCCTCCTACAAGCGGCTCACCCTCATGCTGCGCGACCGCGACCGGCTCATGGAACTGCTGCTGCACCCCGAGCGCCCGATCCAGATCGTGGTCGCGGGCAAGGCGCACCCCGCCGACGACGGCGGCAAACGTCTGGTGCAGGAGCTGGTCCGCTTCGCCGACGACCCCCGCGTACGCCACCGCATCGTCTTCCTGCCCGACTACGGCATGGCGATGGCCCAGAAGCTCTACCCGGGCTGCGACGTGTGGCTGAACAACCCGCTGCGCCCGCTGGAGGCCTGCGGCACCTCCGGCATGAAGGCCGCCTTGAACGGCTGTCTGAACCTCTCGGTCCTGGACGGCTGGTGGGACGAGTGGTACGAGCCGGACTTCGGCTGGGCCATCCCCACCGCCGACGGGGCTGCCACCGACGAGGACCGGCGCGACGAGCTGGAGTCCCACGCGCTGTACGAGCTCCTGGAGGAGCGCGTGGCACCGCGCTTCTATGACCGCGACGGCGCCGGGGTCCCGCAGCGCTGGGTGGAGATGGTGCGTCAGACCCTGGTGACGCTGGGGCCCAAGGTGCTGGCCGGGCGGATGGTGCGCGACTACGTGGAGCTGCTGTACGCACCGGCCGCCCGCGCGCAGCGCGCCCTGGCTCCCGACACCGCCCGCGAACTGGCGCAGTGGAAGGCCAGGGTGCGGCACGCCTGGCCGCGGGTCGCGGTGGACCACGTGGAGACCGGGGCCCCCGCGGTGCCCGCGGGAACCGTCAACGGCAGCGCCGAACTGGGCGCCACCCTCGCCCTGAGGGTCCGGGTCGCCCTGGACGAACTGGCCCCCGACGACGTCGAGGTGCAGGTCGTCTCGGGCCGGGTGGACGAGTCGGACCGGATCACGGACGCCACGACCGTGCCGCTCAAGCCCACCGGCGGCCCGGACCTGGAGGGCCGCTGGCTGTACGAGGGCCCGCTCGCCCTGGACCGTACCGGCTCCTTCGGCTACACCGTCCGCATCCTGCCCGCCCACCGCCTGTTGGCCCAGGGCGCCGAACTGGGCCTGGTCGCGGTTCCGTCGGAGGCGACGAGCGAGGCCGCGGGGGTGCTGATGCGGTGACGGCCGTGCGGTGAACGGCTCCGCGGTGCACGGCGCCGGTCGAGGCATCAACTCCTCGCCTCTGCAAGCCCGTTGGGTAGGTGGCGAGGTGCGGATCGGGTGGATCGCTCATGCCCCTGTCAAGGAAGGTATCGTGGCCGTCGCGAGGGCCATCCGATCACGTCCGGTCGGATCCGGAGCGTAGTCGACATATGGATGTCGACAGTCGGTACATCAACGGGGAAAACGGGGAGCTTGCTGATGTCGGGGGAGATGAAGGCCAATCCATCGGAACTGCGCGCCTCGGCCCACGCCGGGGACAGTGTCGCCAGTGACATGAAGGGCGGGACCGGCAAGGCGCTGACGGCCACGGACGGGGCGGCGGCCTCGATGTCCGGCTGGTCGATCGGCGCCGCGCTGAGCGGGCTCGCGGGCGGGCAGCGGTCCGTACTGCAAGGGCTGCACGACCGGGTGGCGGCGGGCGCCGACAACCTGCGCTCCTCGGCGGACGGCCACGAGTGGAACGACGAAGCCGTCGCCAAGGACTTCGAGGGCAGCGCGGCCCAGTCGGGCGCCCAGCCGATGACGCAGACCATGGCCGCGGGCGGCGCCGCGCAGAACCCCACGATCGGCGCGCCCGGTGCCGTGGGGTCCGAGGGCAGCTACCCGATGCCCGGCGCGGACAAGCAGCGCGACCTCTTCATGGGCCGGGACAACTGGACCACCGGGCCCGCGCCCGCCTCGCCCACCGACCGGGCCGTCTTCGGCGGGAGCGGCAACACCACCCAGCCGCAGCGCGACCCCGGTTTCCAGTGGACCGAGGAGCGGATGCGCAACGCCAAGCCGATGCCGCTGCCCAACCCGGACCCCGGCGCGTACCCCGGTCCCGACCCGGGCGCCAAGTGGACGGAGGAGGACATGCGCAACGCCAAGCCCATGCCGCTGCTCGACCCCGACGCCGGGACCTCGCACCGGATGCCCGAGCCGGACAAGAAGTGGACGCCCGAGGAGATGGCGAAGGCGAAGCCGATGAGCGCGCCCGGCTCCGACTCGCCCTTCGGGTGAGCGCCCGATGAGCACCTTCACGGGCAGCGCGGCTGCGGCACGGACACGGCACACGAACACCACGGGGGCATGACATGGCTTCGGACTTCTCACGGCTGCTGCGGCAGGACTTCTCCGAGCTGGAGGCCGGCGAGCAGGCCTGGAACAAGCTCGGCGGACAGCTGGACGGCCTGCACAACCAGCACCGCAGCAAGGTCAGCGGGCCGCTGGCCTCCTCCTGGCAGGGCGATGACGCGGACTTTGCCCAGGAGTACTTCAAGGATGTCGAGAAGCGGATGAGCACCGAGAGCCAGGACTGCGAGCGCATCGCCCGCGCCCTGGCCGACACCCGCCGCCGCATGGAACAGGCCCAGCGCAAGCTGCGCGACGCGGTCAAGGGCGCCGAGGCCGACCACTTCGAGGTCGGCGAGGACGGCAGCCTCCGCGACCCTTCCTCCGACCGCCTTTCGCCCGACGACCCCGACGCCGAACGCGTCGGCCAGGAGCGCCGGCAGGCCATGCAGAACTACCACAACCGCTTCCAGCAGGCCGTCGACGAGGCCTGCCAGGCCAGCAACGAGGGCGCCAAGCAACTGGCGGGGCTGAGCGGGGGCAAGGCCTAGGACGCTGCTGACGGAGGTGACCGAGCGCGGCGGCCGGGTGCTCTGCGGGCCGCCGCCCGCGTCATCGGGGCGGCGATCGGTGCCGAGCACCGGGTCGTGCCCGGCTACTCCCCGCACACCCAGCAGCCGCAGCGGGGGAATGCGGCGCTGCGGGCGCTGTGGGCCGGGGTGCGTTGAGGGCGGGAGGCCCGCGCGTCAGCCGTCGTGCTCGGCGAGGACCTCCTTGGAGGCCAGGCGGTCGCCGTGGAAGCAGAGGCGGTAGGCGGAGTCGCCGTACGGGGCGGTGCGGTAGTAGCGGCAGTCCTGGCCGTGCGGCGCGGGCGGGGCGGCGTCGGGGAGCTCGCCGAGGTCGTCCAGGTCGAAGTACGGCAGCAGCGCCTCGACGGACGCGCGGGTCTGCCCGACGGCCATCCGGTCGTAGGTCTCCCGCTCCAGGACCGGCCAGGCGTTGCTGACCAGCGCGAAGCCGCCCATCAGCAGGAGCAGCGCGGCGGTGAGCGCGAGGGGCACGGCGACGGTGTGGACCAGGCGCCGCCGCACCTGCTGCTGCGCCCTGGCCAACTCCCGCGCGGAGGTGGTCTGCTGGCGGTAGGGGGCGGTGCGCGGCGCGGCGTCCGCGGCGGTCGGCAGCCGAGCCGTCAGCGCGAAGCCGCCCTCGGGTATCGCCCCGGTGCGCAGCTCGCCGCCCGCCAGCCGTACCCGCTCCTCCAGCCCGACCAGGCCGCTGCCGCCGGAGGCCAGGCCGGGCAGCGGTCCCTCGCCGGGCGGCGGGCCGTTCACCACGCAGACGGACAGCTCGCCCTCGGCCTCCCGCGCCAGACGCACCTCGACCGCGGCGCCCGGCGCGTGCTTGGCGGCGTTGGTCAGCCCCTCCTGCACGAGGCGGTGCACCGCGGCCGCGGCCATCGGCGGCAGCCCGCGCACCAGGTCCGCCTCGGCGGCCCCCGCGTCGGCGAAGGAGACCGCGAGCCCGGAGGCGCGCGCGCCCGCCACCAGCGCCGTCACACTCTCCTGCGCGCCCGACGGGGTACGGGGTGCCGGTGCGCCGTCCTCCCGCAGCACCCCGACGATCTCCCGCAGCCGCTCGGTCGCCGCGCCCGCGGCCTGCCGCAGCTCGCCGATCGCCGCCTGCTGGGCCGCGTCCAGGCGCGGATCGACCTCCAGCGCCCCGGCCCGCAGCGCGATGAGCGTGAGGTCGTGGCCGAGGGAGTCGTGCATATCGCCCGCGATACGGGCCCGCTCGCGCAGCCGCGTACGGTCGGCCACGGCCTGCTGCTCGTCCTCCATGCGCTCGGCGAGCCGCCAGCCCGCGGCGACCAGTTCGGCGTACTGGCGGCGGTAGCGGCCCAGCAGCCACGGCAGCACCACGGCGAACAGCAGCGTCGCCAGCTGGGAGAACCAGGGCCACAGGTCGTGGGTGAGGGCGAGGGCCAGGGGCAGTCCGGCCGCCGTCACGGCGGCGAAGAACCACAGCGCCGGGCGGGCGCGGTCCAGGCGCCGGCCGCAGAGATAGGCCAGGACCGCCAGCGCGGGCAGGTAGGCCGGGGCGGCCATCTCCACGGTCGTGGCCAGGCTCAGCACGACGGGGACGGCGAGCGCCGCCAGCGGCAGCCGCCGGCTCAGCAGGGCCGCCGCGCCCAGCAGCGGCAGCGCGGCCAGCGCCACCCACAGGGCCCGCCCGTCCAGGGAGGCGGCCGCGTAGGCCAGGGGCGCGGCGCACAGCACCAGCCAGAGTCCGAGGTCGTAGCACCGTTCGCGCATACGGACAGCTTCGCCGATCGGCCGCGCGCGGGCGCTTCGCCGGGCAGGCCGGTCATCAAACCGTAAGACCCGTGGCGGCCGGTCGCGCCCGCGCGGCGGAGCCGCACATCAACACCGCCCCGCGCCCCTTGCGGGGCACGTCAGTTCTCCTCGACCAGGCCCGCCTCGTACGCCAGGATCGCCGCCTGTACGCGGTTGCGCAGGCCGAGCCGGGCCAGGATCGCGCTGACGTACGCCTTGACCGTGCCCTCGACGACGCTCAGCCGCCGGGCGATCTCGGCGTTGGTCAGCCCGGCGCCGACCAGCGCCAGCACCTCGCGCTCCCGCTCGGTCAGCTCCCGCAGGCGGGCGCGGGCCGCGGCGCCCTTGCCCAGGCGCGCGGTGCCCAGCTGGGTCAGGACGCGGCGGGCCACGACGGGGGAGAGGTACGCGCCGCCCTCGGCGACCGCCCGTATCCCCGCCAGCAGTTCGCGCGGATCGCCTGACTTGAGCAGAAAGCCCGCGGCGCCGGAGCCCAGGGCGCCCGCGATGTACTCGTCCTCGGAGAACGTCGTCAGCATGACCGTGGCGCTCTGCGGGAGCAGGGTGCGCAGTTCGGCCGCCGCCTGGAGGCCGTCCAGGCGGGGCATCCGGATGTCCAGGAGGCAGACGTCGGGGCGGTGTGCCAGGGCCAGGTCGATGGCCTCGCGCCCGTCGGCGGCCTGGGCGACGACCTCGATGCCGGGGTCGGCGGCGAGGATGGCCGCCACACCCGCCCTGACCATCTTCTCGTCGTCGGCCAGCAGCACGCGGATCATGCGGCCCCCTTCGTCCTGGTGACGGACCGGTCCGGCCGCCCATGTGAAAAGGCGGTATCCGGAGGGAGCTCGGGGCACTCTCCGGATACCGCCCGGTCATGGGGTCACGCTACCCCGGGGCGTGGGCCTCGGATCACTTGACGTTGACGCCGCTCCAGGCCGCCTCGACGCCCTTGACCTCGGCGCCGTCCTTGCCGAAGAGGTCGGTGGCGGCCTTGACGGTTGCCTCCCGCGCACCCTTGTAGTCGGTGTTGGAGGTCATGTAGGTCGTCAGGGCCTTGAACCAGATCTTCTCGGCCTTGTCCCGGCCGATGCCCTCGACCTTCTTGCCGTCGGCGGTCGGGCTGTCGTACTTCACGCCGTCGATCTCCTTCTGCCCGCTGCCCTCGGACAGCAGGTAGAAGAAGTGGTTGGCGATGCCCGAGGAGTAGTGCGGGTCCAGGCCACTGGTCTTCTCGTCCCAGTTGTCCTGCGACTGGCCGTCCTTGCTGGGCTTGTCCATGTAGCGCAGCGGCGTACCGTCACCGTTGATGTCGATCTTCTCGCCGATGAGGTAGTCGCCCGGGTCCTTGGGGTTCTTGGCGTTGAACTCCACGGCGGTGGCGAAGATGTCCGAGGTGCCCTCGTTCAGGCCGCCGGACTCGCCGCTGTAGACGAGGTTGGCGGTGGCGGAGGTGACACCGTGGGTCATCTCGTGGGCCGCGACGTCGATCGAGGTCAGCGGGGCCTTGTTGCCCTGGCCGTCGCCGTAGGTCATGCAGAAGCAGTCGTCGTCCCAGAAGGCGTTGACGTAGTTGTCGCCGTAGTGGACCCGGGAGTACGCGCCCTTGCCGTCGCCGCGGATGCCGCTGCGGCCGTGCACGTTCTTGTAGTAGTCCCAGGTCAGCGCGGCGCCGTAGTGGGCGTCGACGGCCGCGGTCTGCGGGTCGTCGGCCTTGCCGGTGCCCCACTTGTCGTCCTCGTCGGTGAAGGCCTTGCCCTCGCCGGACTCGCCGTTGGCCAGGTTGGTGGTGCGGTGGCCGCCGCGGTCGCCGTCGGTCAGCGTGAAGCCGTTGCCGTCCTTGGCGGTGCCCAGGTCGACGGGGCCGCTGTACTGGCTCTCGCCCTTACCGGTGTGGATGGTGTCGTAACTGAACAGCTTCTTGCCGGTGTTGGCGTCGGTGATGACGTGCAGCTTGCTGGGCGTGCCGTCCTTCTTCACGCTGTTGACGATCGTGTCGTACGCGAGGACGGGCTTGCCGGAGGCGGCCCAGACGACCTTGCGGGGCATCTGGGAGTCGGCCTGCTTGGCGCCCAGGGACTTCACCGCGGTGCCCTTGGCGGACTTCGCGGCGGCCCCGGGGGCGATCTTGGCCTCGGTGGAGGCCACCTTGACGTCGGCCTTGGTCGCCTTGGTGGTGCTCTTGACGGCGCCGTCCTCGGCCTGGTGGACGATCAGGTCGCCGCCGAGGACGGGCAGGCCCTGGTAGGTGCGCTCGTAACGGGTGTGGGTGGTCCCGTCGGCGTCCTTGATGACATCGCGGACGACGAGCTTCTCCTGCGCGCCGAGGCCGATGGCCCGCGCGGTGTTGGCCTTCGTCGTGTCCGCGTCGCGCAGCAGCTCGGCGCGGTGCGAGGCGGTCAGCTTGACGGGCGAGGAGCCCTTTTCGGCCTGTACGGGGGCCGCGCCGGCCGTTCCGGCGGTGATGCCGGCGGCGAGGAGTGCCGCGGCGGCAACGGATATTCCGGCAATTCTGGACGTACGGGAAATGCGGAAGGTCACGCGTGCTCCTTCAACTTTGCCAAGTGGCGCATCAGCCACGTGGTGGGGGTGCAAAGCGATGCGGGTGTGACGTGCGGGGGGAAGCCTGCCATTTCGAACGCGTGCATGTCAGGATGGTGTCCGCAGGTTGGCCGGAAATCGTCCGTACAGAGAAGATCAATGTCCGGATAGCGGAGCCGAACGGTGGTAGCACAACGCGGGGGGGGGGGGGGGGGGGGGGGGGGGGGGGGGGGGGGGGGGGGGGGGGGGGCGCCGCTTCGGGAAGCGACGCCCAACGCCGGGGTTCAGCTCTTCAGTTGGTGCGCAGGACGGTTTTCAGCCGGATCAGAAGGTGAGCTTCCAGCTGTTGATGTAGCCGGTGTCCTGCGAGTAGACGTCCTGCACCCGCAGCTTCCAGGTGCCGTTCGCGGCCTCGCTGGAGGCGTTGACGGTGTAGGACTCCTTCACATTGGCGTCCGAGTCGAACGCGCTGGAGTTCTTCAGCCGGTACGCCGTGCCGTCCGGGGCCACCAGGTCGACGACCAGGTCACCGCGGTAGGTGTGCACGATGTCGACGTCGACCTTCAGACCGCTGGGGGCGTTGCCCGCGCGGTTGACGTTGATCGGCGAGGTGACCGCGGCACCCGCGTCCGGGACCGGCACGTCGTCGGTGTTCTCGAAGACATTGCCGCCACCGGCCGGGTTGACGGTCCAGGTGAAGCTGGTGGTGCCGGTCTTGTTCGCCGAGTCGGTGACCGTGACCGTCACACTGCTGGTGCCGGCGGCCGTCGGGGTACCGGAGATCAGCCCGGTGTCGGCGTTGATCGCCAGACCGGCGGGCAGCCCGCTCGCGGCGTACTTGAGCGCACCCGGGTTGGTGCTGGTCGCCTTGATCTGCAGGCTGGCCGGCTGGTTGACGGTGCTGGTCTGGTTGCCGGGGCTGGTGACGGAGACCCCGGTGTCCGGCACGCGGGCGCCGACGTTGACCGCCGCCCAGGTGTTGGCGACCGTGTTGTACGTCGCGCTGCCCTGGCCGAAGAGGTCACGGGCGGCGTTCAGCGTGGCGGTGCGCGCGTCGGCGTAGGTGCTGTTGGCGCTCAGGTACTGCACCAGGGCCTTGAACCAGATCTTCTCGGCGTTGGCCCGCCCGATGCCCGGCACCGGCAGGTTGTCGTAGGTGGGGCTGTCGTACTTGACGCCGTTGATCTCCTTCTGCCCGCTGCCCTCGGCCAGCAGGTAGAAGAAGTGGTTGGCCACGCCCGAGGAGTAGTGCGGGTCCAGGTTCTTGGTGTTGGAGTTCCAGTAGTCCTGCGAGCGGCCGTCCTTGCTGGGCTTGTCCATGTAGCGCAGCGGGGTGCCGTTGCCGTTGATGTCGATCTTCTCGCCGACCAGGTAGTCGCCCGGGTCCTTGGGGTTGTTGGCGTTGAACTCCACGGCCGCGGCGAAGATGTCGGAGGTGCCCTCGTTCAGGCCGCCCGACTCGTTGGCGTACACCAGCTTGGCGGTGGCGGAGGTGACGCCGTGCGTCATCTCGTGCGCCGCCACGTCGATGGAGGTCAGCGGCTTGGCGTTGCCCTGCCCGTCGCCGTAGGTCATGCAGAAGCAGGAGTCCGTCCAGAACGCGTTGACGTAGTTGTTGCCGTAGTGGACCCGGCTGTACGCGCCGACGCCGTCGCCGCGGATGCCGCTGCGGCCGTGCACGTTCTTGTAGTAGTCCCAGGTCAGGGCCGCGCCGTAGTGGGCGTCGGCGCCCGCGGTCTCGGCGTTCTGCGGGGTGCCGTCACCCCAGATGTCGTCCGGGCCCTGGAAGAGGGTGCCGGTGCCGGACGTACCGCGGTTGAGGTTGTTGGTCTTGTGGTTGCCGCGGGTGGTGTCCGTCAGCGTGTACGACGGGGCGGTGCCCAGGGTGACCTGGCCGCTGTACTGGGTGTTGCCGGTGCCGTTCTCGACGGCCTGGTACTCGTACAGCTTCTCGCCGGTCGTGGCGTCCGTGATCACGTGCAGCTCGTTGGGCGTGCCGTCGTGCTGCAGACCGCCGACCACGGTCTCGAACGCCAGCAGCGGCTTGCCCTCGGCGACCCAGATGACCTTCCGCGGGTCCTTGGCGGCGTCGGCCTTCTTGGAACCCTGCGCCTGCGCCGACTTCACGGCCTTGGTCTCGGCGGTCGCGGGGGCGATCTTCGGCGTCGTACTGGGCACCTTGATCTGGGACTTCACCGCTTTGGTGACGCCCTCGACCTTGCCGCTCCCGGCCTCGTGGACGATCAAGTCGCCGCCGAGGACCGGGAGTCCGGCGTAGGTGCGCTCGTAGCGGGTGTGCAGGGTGCCGTCGGCGTCCTTGGTGACGTCCCGGACCAGCAGCTTCTCCTGGGAGCCGAGGTTGAGCTTCTTGGCCGTCTCGGCGGTGGTGGCACTGGCGTCCCGGATCAGCTCCGCACGCTGGGACGGGGACAGCTTCACGGGCAGTGCGCCCGGGTCCGGTTTGGCGAGGATCGTGTCGCCCTTGGGGACGGCCGCGGTGCTGGCGCCGGCCTGGACACCGACCGAGAGCATCGCGGCGGCGGCTACCGCCGCACCGGTCGCTATGGCGCGTCTGCGGCGGCTTCCATGGGGGGTGCGTCTCACACTGACTCCTTCTGCGGTGGCCGCGACGCGGTGCAGCGCGACCGAGGGGGACCGGTCGGCCCACTGGCCGATCGGGCAGAGCGAGGCAGAACTGTTGGAGCCTCCCCCTGCGCTCCCGGCCAGCCCTCGGGAAAGTCGATCTCCCAGGGCCAGCCGCTGCGCGACAGGGGGGTGTGGGGGGAGACGTGCACGTGCGTTGTGGTGCCTGTCGTACGGCGTTGATCTGTGGGGGCCGTGCGTTGGCTGCGGGGAAGAGTGCCACCGGCGGTGGGTTGTTGTCAGGCAACCGTCAACAAGTTGGCTGGAAAACGTCCGTTGAGTGGGCGATGTGGTTCGTATTACGGACGTTTGGGGGGTGGTTGGGTTTGGGGGACGGCTGGCGAAAGTTCGTCAAGTGTGGTGCGTGCGAGGGGTGTTGCCGGTACATGGCACGCATGTGACAACTTCCCGGAAGCCTTGATCGGGGCAGGCCGTCCCGAGAGGCTGTGGCCCGGCGGTCGGCGTGAACCGCTGCCCGCTCCCTGCGCACCACCACGTGCACCACCGATCGAGGAGGACCCCTCGCGATGGCAGTGATGCGTACCAAGAAGATGGCGGCGGCGATCGCCGTGGCCGCGGCGCTGGGTGCCGTAGCGGCACTACCCGCCCATGCGGCACCCCCCGAAGAAGCCGTCGTCAACTCCGGCGCCAAGGACGCGATCGACGGCAGCTACATCGTCACACTCGCATCGGACTCCGGCCTCAAGTCGGCCTCCCGGCACGGCAGAAGGGTGATCTCGGAGTACGGCGGGACCGTACGGCGGACCTACACCGACGCCCTCAACGGCTACGCCGTACAGATCTCCCCGGCGCAGGCCCGGCGGCTCGCCGCCGACCCGGCCGTGGACAAGGTGTTCCAGGACCGCAGGGTGCGGGCGCTGGGCACCCAGTACAACCCGCCCTCCTGGGGCCTGGACCGGATCGACCAGGCGCGGCTGCCGCTGGACGCGAAGTACTCCTATCCGGACTCGGCGGGGTACGGGACCACCGTCTACGTGATCGACACCGGCGTACGGGTCGGCCACCGCGACTTCGGCGGGCGCGCCACCTACGGCTACGACGCGGTGGACGGCGACCACACCGCCCAGGACGGCAACGGGCACGGCACGCATGTGGCGTCGACGGCCGCGGGCAGCGCCTTCGGCGTCGCCAAGCGGGCGAAGGTGGTCGCGGTGCGGGTGCTGGACGACAACGGCTCCGGCACCACCTCGCAGGTGATCGCGGGCATCGACTGGGCCACCCGCAACCACCAGGGCCCCTCGGTGGCCAACCTGTCCCTGGGCGGCGGCCCCGACCCGCTGCTGGACACCGCGGTACGCAACTCGATCGCGGCCGGGCTGACGTACTCGGTGGCCGCCGGACAGTCGGGGTCGGACGCGGGGCGCTACTCGCCCGGCAGGGTGCCGGAGGCGATCACGGTCGGCGCCACGAACAGCTCCGACGCCCGGGCCGACTCCTCCAACTACGGCCCGCGGGTGGACCTGTTCGCGCCGGGCGTCGGTATCACGGGCGCCTGGAACACCGCCGACGACGCGGCCGGCGTCCTCTCCGGCACCTCGGCGGCCACCGCGCACGTGGCGGGCGCCGCCGCGGTCTACCTCGCCGGGCACCCGGCCGCCACGCCCGCACAGGTCTCCAAGGCCCTGAGCGACGGGGCCACCGTCGGCGCCATCCCCAACCCGGGCCCCGGCTCCCCGAACAAGCTGCTGAGGATCGTGCCGTAACCCCTTGCGCGCCTCAGGAAACGGTGCGCGGGGCGGTCCGCCGCCTCGCGCACCCCGCGCTCACCGCACGCTCTCCCGCCACGTGCGGTGCAGGCCGGCGTAGTGGCCGTCCGCGGTGATCAGTTCGCCCGGCGGGCCGTCCTCGATGACGCGGCCGTCGGCCATGACCAGGACGCGGTCGGCGATCTCCACCGTGGACAGGCGGTGGGCGATGACCACGGCCGTGCGGCCCTGCAGGACGGTGGTCATGGCGTGCTGGACGGCGCGTTCGCCGGGGATGTCCAGGGAGGAGGTGGCCTCGTCCAGGATCAGTACGGCCGGGTCGGCCAGCAGGGCGCGGGCGAAGGCCACCAGTTGGCGCTGGCCCGCGGAGATCCGGCCGCCGCGCTTGCGGACGTCGGTGTCATAGCCGTCGGGCAGGGCGGTGATGAAGTCGTGGGCGCCGATGGCCTTCGCGGCCTGCTCTATCTCCGCGCGGCTCGCCTCGGGGCGGCCGATGGCGATGTTGTCGGCGACCGTGCCCGAGAAGAGGAACGCCTCCTGGGTGACCATGACCACGCCCCGGCGCAGGTCGGCGGTGGACAGCTCGCGCAGATCCACGCCGTCCAGCAGGACCCGGCCCTCGGTGGGGTCGTAGAAGCGGGCCAGCAGCTTGGCCAGGGTGGACTTGCCGGCGCCGGTGGAGCCCACGACGGCGACGGTCTGCCCGGCGGGCAGCGTCAGGTCGAAGCGCGGCAGGATCTCGCCGCCGGTGCGGTAGGCGAAGCGCACGCCGCTGAAGGTGACCTCCCGGCCGGGCCGCTCGCCGCGCGGCGCGGGCAGCGGCACGGGGGAGGCGGGCTCGGGCACGGTGGGGCGCTGCGCCAGCAGCCCGGCGATCTTCTCCAGTGAAGCGGCCGCCGCCTGATAGGAGTTGAGGAACATCCCCAGCCGGTCGATGGGGTCGTACAGGCGGCGCAGGTACAGCACGGCCGCGGCCAGCACGCCCAGCGCCAGTCCGCCGGTGGCGACCCGGTAGGCGCCCCACAGCACGATGCCGGCCACCGCGACATTGGCGACCAGGCGCGAGGAGACGACATAGCGGGCCATCTCCAGGATCGCGTCGCCGTTGAGCCGCTCATGGCGGTGGTTGAGCTCGGCGAACGCCTTCTCGTTGGGCCGCTCGCGGCGGAAGGCCTGCACCGGGCGGATGCCGTTGACGGTCTCGGCGAACTTCACGATGACGGCGGCGGTGGCCGTGGACTTCAGGCGGTAGGCGCGCATGGAGCGGCGCTGGAAGGAGCGTACGAGCAGCGCCAGGGGGGCCGCGGAGACGACGGCCAGCGCGCCCAGGCTCCAGTCCAGATACAGCAGCATCGCGGTGATGTAGACCGTGGAGAGGATGACGGTCAGCAGCTCCTGCAGCCCTTCGTCCAGCAGTTCGCGCAGCGACTCGACGTCGGTGGTGGTGCGGGAGATGAGCCGGCCCGAGGTGTAGCGCTCGTGGAAGTCGACGCTCAGGTCCTGGCCGTGGCGGAAGATGCGGCCCCGCAGGTCCAGCAGGACGTCCTGGCTGACGCGGGCGCTCAGGCGGATGAAGGCGTACTGGAGGCCGCCGGAGGCCAGCGAGCACAGCAGATAGCCGGCCGCCACGGCGATCAGCGGGCCGAAGTCGTGGGCGCGCAGGGCGGGTACGGCGCTGTCGATGGCGTAGGCGACCAGCAGCGGGCCCGCCTGCACGGCGGCCTGCTGGAGGAGGAGCAGGACCGCGGCCACCCCCGCGCGGCGGCCGCGCGGGCGCAGCAGCGAGGCCAGCAGGGAGCGGGAGGCGCCCTTGGGGGTGGGCAGCAGGTCCTGGTCGAACGGGTCGGCGGGGGAGGGCTGTTGGGGCGGCTGCTTCTTGTGCTTCTCTGCCGGGCCCGTGGCCTCGGTGGCGGTGGTGGTCATCGGGCCTCCTTCTCGCGGGCCGGCCGCTGTGCCGGGTCTGCGGACATCAGGGCGGCGTACTCGGCGCTCTCACGCAGGAGTTCGTGGTGGGTGCCCACGGCGGTGATGCGGCCGCCGGACAGCAGCGCCACCCGGTCGGCCAGCAGGACGGTGGACGGGCGGTGGGCCACGACCAGGGCGGTGGTGGTGGCCAGCACCTGGCGCAGGGCGGCCTCGACCAGGGCTTCGGTGTGCACGTCCAGGGCGGAGAGCGGGTCGTCCAGGATCAGGAAGCGGGGGCGGCCGACCACGGCGCGGGCCAGGGCCAGGCGCTGGCGCTGGCCGCCGGACAGGCTCAGCCCCTGCTCGCCGACCTGGGTGCCGGGCCCCTGGGGCAGGGCGCCGACGAAGCCGTCGGCCTGGGCGACCTCCAGCGCCCGTATGAGATCCCGCTCGCCGAGCCCCTCGCCGCCCATCAGGACGTTCTCGGCGGCGGTCGCGGAGAAGAGGGTCGGGTCCTCGAAGGCGACGGCCACCAGGGTGCGCAGCTCGTCGCGGGGCAGGGCGGTGATGTCTTGGCCGTCCAGGGTGATCCGGCCGCCGGTGGGGTCGTACAGGCGCGGCACCAGCGCGGTCAGGGTGGTCTTGCCGCTGCCGGTGGCGCCCACCAGGGCCATGGTCTCGCCGGGCCGGATGTGCAGGTCGATGCCGCGCAGGGCGGGCGGGGCGCCGGCGGGCGCGTCGGGATAGCGGAAGTGGACGCCCTCGAAGGCGAGTCCGTCCTTGGGGCGGGCGGCGCGCGGCGCGTCACCGGTGGCGGGTGACGGTACGCGCGCGCCGGCGGCGGCGGGCGGTGTGTCCCGCGCGTCCGCGGCCGGCTCGTCCATCACCTCGAAGAAGCGGTCGGTGGCCGTCGCCGACTCGTTGCTCATCGCCAGCAGGAAGCCGATGGACTCCACCGGCCAGCGCAGCGCCAGCGCGGTGGACAAGAACGCCACCAGCGTGCCGGCCGACAGGCCGCCGTCGGCCACCTGGATCGTCCCCAGCACCAGCGCGGCGCCGATGGCCGCCTCCGGCAGGACGGTGATCACGCACCAGATCATGGCGAGCAGCCGCGCCTTGTGCAGTTCGGTGCCGCGGACCCGGTGGGTCAGCGCCTTGAAGGCGCGGGCCTGGGCGCGGTGCCGGCCGAAGCCCTTGATGATGCGGATGCCCAGGACCGACTCCTCCACCACCGTGGTCAGGTCGCCCACCTGGTCCTGGGCCCGGCGCGCGGCCAGCGCGTACTTCGCCTCGAAGACGGAGCACAGCACCATCAGCGGTACGAGCGGCGCGAGCAGCACCAGCCCCAGCGACCACCGCTGTCCCAGCAGGATCACGAAACCGACCACGATCGTGGTGCCGTTGACCAGCAGGAAGGTGAGCGGAAAGGCCAGGAAGAGGCGGATGAAGTGCAGGTCGGTCGTGGCGCGGGAGAGCAACTGCCCCGAGGCCCAGCGGTCGTGGAAGGAGACCGGCAGGCGCTGCACATGGCGGTACAGCGCGGCGCGCATCGACGCCTCGACCCCGGCCAGCGGCCGCGCCACCAGCCACCGCCGCAGCCCGAACAGCACCGCCTCGGCCACCCCGAGCAGCAGCAGGACACCGCCGCCCAGCCACACCCCGGCCGGATCGCGTCCGGCCACCGGGCCGTCCACCATCCACTTCAGTACGAGCGGGATGACCAGCCCCAGGCAGGACGCGACCACCGCGACCAGCGCGGCGGTCAACAGCCGTGCGCGCACCGGCCGTACGTACGGCCACAGGCGCAGCAGCGAGCGCACGGCGGAGTGTCTGGGGGCGGACGGGGACGGGGCTGTCGTACTCGCGATATCGGCCATCACGAGCGAGAGTACGGGTCACCACTGACAACCCTCACGCCCTTTTTCGGGCCCTCACCCTCCCCGGCCGCACCCGCGAAGCGCCGCCCTCAGAACTCCTGCTGAGGTGCCCCGGGCGGCAGGAAGCAGGGCGTGGTGACCGACAGGCGCAGCGTGTTGGGGGGCTTGGAGGTGTCGGCGATCAGGAAGAAGCCTTCGGTGGGGTGGGAGGCGTACATGATGACTTCGGGGGTCTCGGGGCGCTCGGTGAGCGTGGTGATGCGCACGCCGTTGTTCTCAAGCGCCGCCCGCAGCCTGCGGGTTGCGGCGATGTGCTGATCGCGGGGGTGCGCGGCGTACACCGTGTAGGTGAGGGTGTAGCGCTCGTCGTCGGCCACCTCGCCGCCCGCGCCCACACAGGTCTCGAAGTCCTCGTACGGGCCGTACTGCTCGGTCAGCCGCACCCCGGCGAAGTGGGCCATCGCCGAGGTGTACTCCTTGGCCCAGGCCAGGGCGTGCGCGCGGCTCTTGCGCGGCAGCGGCTTGTTGATCTCGTCGTCCGGGCGGGGGTGGTCTTGCGGGGACACGGGGGCTCCGGTGGGCGGTGGGGACGAATACGGCTGAGCGGGCGCGGCCCCCGGCCAGGGGGCCGCGCGCCGGGTTACGGGTGCGGGCCCATCGGGATGTCGGGCCGGTCCGGGTCGCCCGCGGGCGGCTTGGGCGGCGCCTCGGTCGGCCGCTGGCCCGCGATGATCCGGCCCTGGTTGGCGAGGCTCTCGCTGGGGACGTGCTGGTCCGACTCGTCCCAGTAGCCGCTGTGCCCGTGGGTGTCCACCTTGAACTGCTGCCCGCCGAAAGGCTGCTTGGTGGGGTCGGCGCCCAGCGTCGCCCCCGCCGCCCAGTGGATGGGGTCGTCGTCGGCGCGGCCGACGTAGACGTGGTCGGGGTCGATGTTGAGCTTGTCGGCGTTGCTCACGGTCAGGCCGGGGCTGCCCACGACGGCGATGTTGTCCGCGGCCAGGCCGCCGTCCCCGGCCGCCGCGGCGCCGACCACGGTGGAGCCGTAACTGTGGCCCATCACGGTGAGGTTGGCGGGCTTGTCGCCCTCGTGCGAGGCGCGCAGCCCGTGGGTGAAGTCCCGCAGGTGCGGCGCCGCGTCATCGGCCCGACCGGTGCCGGCCACGGCCAGGTTGGCCGCGTCGGTGGACGGCACCTCCGGCGCGTCGTACCCCAGCCAGTAGACCATCGAGGTGCTGGCGGAGGGATCGGCGCGCTCGGCGGAGCGCTGGAGCTTGTCGATCCGCCCCAACTGGCCCTCGGTGGAGGTCATGTCGGTGGCGGTGCCCGGCACCTGCACCCCGACGTTGTCGGCCTTGTCCGGGTTGCCCATCGCGATGACGGCCTTGCCGTCCTCGAACCCGTCGAAGTCCAGCAGGTAGAGCTGCTTGTTGCCGGTGGCGCCGTCCCGCTTGTCCAGGGTGTCCTTGAGCGACTGGAGGTTCTTCTTCTCCTGTGCCATCTGGTCGATGGACTGGTCGCTGCCCGCCGCGAAGCTCAGCTCCTGCTCCAGCAGCAGGCGGTTGGCGTTGTCGCGCACATCGGTGGGCAGCCCGTCGGCCTTGCCGATCTGCTCCGGGTAGAGCGTGGCGTACTCCAGGCGCTCCTTCTCGTCCAGCGCCTGCCACCACTTGGCGGCCTCCTTGGGGTCCTCGGGCACCTGCGGCCCCTGGGTCACCCCGATGGCCTTCATGGCCTCGCGGGCGTCCGACCCGGCCTCCGCGCTCATGGACGTCGCGTTCCTGCGGTCCATGATGTCGCCGTTGAGCTCCGACAGCGCCTTCTTGCCGTCGTCGCTGGCCTTGCGGGCGTCCTTGAGCGCCTGGTCGACCCGCTCCTGGAAGTGCTCGTGCCGGTCGACGTTGGCCTGTTCGAGGTCGGCGTCCGTCTCGCACGGGCTCGTACGCACCACCTTGCCGGAGCCGTCGACCGTGAACTGCTCGGCCTCGGCGGCCTTGACGGCACTGCGCAGGTCGGTCTGCGCCTGCTCCATCCAGAACCGGGTCGTCTCGATCACCGAGGAGATGGACATGGCCTCGGTGCGCACGACGTTGAGCCGCGACTCGATGTCCTCCATGAAGCGCAGCGCGGCCTTGCCGTCGTCGCCGTCCCAGGAGGAGTGCAGCGGACCACTGGCCTTGGTCCGGTGCCGGTCGTAGGCGGTGTCCATCTGCGCGGCGACCTTCTGCCAGGACGCGGCGGCGGCCTTCATGTCCGAGAAGTCCTGCTTGAGCAGGCGGGAGTAGTCCGAAGCCATGGCCGTCATCCAAAGGGAGAGTCGGAGCGGGCGGGACCGGCGGCCACGGCGGCCGGGCGGGGACCGCCCGACGCGGGCGCGGACGCCATCACCGGGGCGTCCGGGTCGAAGTGCTCGAAGTCCTGCTGGACCCAGTCGTCGACCCACTCGTGGTTCTTGGCGGTCTCCCGCAGCCGCCACGCGCCGGTCGTCAGCCGCTCGTGCAGACCGTCCAGGGCCTTCTTCCAGCTGTCGGCGACCTCCTGGAGCGCGGGCCCCACCGACCAGCCCTCCGCCGCCCCGGCCGCGTCCTTGGTGTCCGCGACCGCCTTGTCGTCCGGCTTCTTGATGTCGTCGGCTATGCCGTCCTGCACATCCGCCGCAGTGCGCAGCGCGGCCGGTTCCACCGATAGTTTTTCGGACACCGAGCGCCATCCTTTCCCCCGTGCCACTGAATCGGGGGAAGATTACCAACCTCTTGACGCGTTCCTGCCGGTACGGGGCCCAGCCCGCCCGGGCCCCGTACCGCCCCTCAGAACTGCTGCTGCTCGGCGCCGGGCGGCAGGAAGCAGGGGGTGCTGACCTCCAGGCGCAGCGTGCCGGCCGGCTTGACGGTGTCGGCGACGAGGAAGGTCCGCTCCTTGTCGTTGCGCGCGTACATGATGACGGCGTTCTTCTCCGGATCCTTCGCCGGCATCTCGTCGAAGCTGGTGACGCGGACCCCACTGCCCTCCAGCGCCTCGCGCAGCTTGCGGACGGCCGGGATGTGCTGCTCCTGGGGGAGCTTGGCATAGACGGTGTACGTGAGGGTGTACCGGCCGTCGTCGGCCACCTCGTCGCCCTTGCCCACGCAGTTCTCGAAGTCCTCGCGGGGAGCGGGGTCGTCGGCGGCCTTCACCCCGGCGTAGTGGGCCATGGCCGAGGTGTACTGCTTGGCCCATGCCAGCGACTCCTCGCGGCTCTTGCGGGGCAGTGGCTTGTTGACGTCGTCGGCGTCGTGGGACATACAGGCTCCGGTGAGAAGGGCGATCGAAACGATCAGGGCGGGGGTCCGCAGGCGTCGGGTCGGCACGGCTCGCATCCTCACTGGACGAAGGCGGGACCGCCCGGGGCCACCGGGACCACCGGCACCAGGGGCTTGTCCACCCGCCGGCTGGGGGGCATCCCCGCGATGATCCTGCCCTGATTGCGCAGGCTCTCGCTGTTGTCGTCCCAATAGCCGCTGTGGCCTTCGGTGTCCACCTTGAACCGGGTGCCGCCGAAGTCCGACTTGTTCGGCGTCGTGCCCAAGGTCAGGTCGGTGACATTCCGGATCGGATCGTCCTCGGCGATTCCGGTGTAGAAATGCCCGGGCGCCACATTGAGGTCCTTGGCGTTGTCCACGCCCATGCCGGGACTTCCGACCGACAGGATGTTGTCCGCGTCCAGCCCCCCGTCGCCGGACGCCGCGATCCCCACGACCGTGGTGCCGTAACTGTGCCCCAGGACGGTGAGGTTGTGCGGCCGGTCGCTGTCGTGCGAAGCCCGCAGGCCATGGGTGAAATGCCGCAGATCGGGGGCGGCGTCCTCGGCACGCCCCTTTCCGGCGACGCCGAGGCTGGCGGCTTCCGTGACCGGGATCTCGGGGGCGTCGTACCCGAGCCAGTAGACCATGGAGGTCGTGGACCGGGAGTCGGCCGCCTCGGCCGAGCGCTGCAGCTTGCTGATCCGCTCCAGCTGCCCGCCCGTGGACTCCATGGTGGTCGCGGTGCCCGGCACCTGCACACCGACGTTGTCGGCCGTGTCCGGATTGCCCATCGCGAGGATGGCCTTGCCGTCGCCGCCGCCGTCGAAGCCGAGTACGTAGAGCTGTCGGTTGCCCGTGGCGCCGTCGCGCTTGTCCAGTTCGTCCCGCAGCAGCTGCAGATTGTTGAGCTTCTTGTTGTACTCGTCGTTGGACAGGCCCTGTTCCTGGGCGTCCGGGCCGAACTCCAGCCCCGCCAGGTCCCGTTCCAGGGCGAGGCGGTTGGCGTCGTCGCGCACGGTCGTGGGCAGCCCGTCGGTCCTGCCGATGATCTCCGGGTGCATCGCCGCGTAGGAGTCCTTCTGGGTCTGCGGCAGGTCGGCCCACCACTTGGCGGCCTCCTTGGGGTCCTGCGGAGGGTGCGGAGTCCACAGGTCCTGGTCCGCGCCCTTGGCCGCCGCTTCGACGTCGTCGCGGACCTTGGCCGCGGCGCCGTTGATGCTGATGCTGCCCTCCAGGATGTCGCCCTGGAGGTCGGCGAGGCCCTTGACGCCCTTGTCGCTCGCCTCCCTGGCGGTGTCCAGGGCGATGTCGATCTCCCGCTGGTAGACGTCGACCAGGTTGGAGCGGCTGAGCCGGTCGGCCAGCTCCTGCGTGCTCTCGTCGGCCGGCGGGTCCCCCTGGTCCTTGGGGGAGACGACCTTGCCGTCGTCCTGGACCGTGAAGCCCTCGGCCTCCGCCCCCTTGACGGCCTCCCGCAGCGACTTCTGGGCCTCGGCCATCCGCAGCTTGGTGAGGTTGATGACCTCCGCGATGGTCGTCGCCTCGGTGCGTACGATCCCGAAGCGGGTCTCCAGCTCCTCCAGGTAGAAGAGCGCGGCGCGGCCGTCGTCGCCCTCCCACTCGGCGTGCAGCGGGCCGGTCACCTTCTGGCGGTGCCGGTCGTTGAAGCCGTCCATACGGGAGGCCAGGGTGCGCCAGGCGGACGCCGCCGCCTCGCAGTCGGAGAAATCCTGCTTCAGCAGGCGTGTGTAGTCGGAGCTCATGTTCGTCGTTCCCCGTGAAAAGGTGCCGGAGCACCGCCGTCATGGAACCTGTGGAATGCGCGGGCGGCGCTCAGCCGAAAGGCGTGCTGCCGGACGCGGCCGGGGGCCGCACGGCCGGCGCGGACCGAGCCTGAGCGCCGACCTTCTCGAATTCCTGGTCGCTCGCCTTGTCGTTCCATTCATGGCCGTCGGCGCAGGCGCGCAGATTCGAGGCGCCTGTTTTCGCCCGCTTTTCCATTCCGTCCAGTGACGGCTTCCAGCTGTCGGCCACCTGCTGCAGGGCCTGGGAGAACGTCCACCCGCTGAACGAGCCGGCCGCGGCCTTCGACTCGGAGACCGCCTTCCGGTTCGGTTCCTTCATTTCGTCGGCGATCGCGTCCTCGGCCTGGGCCGCGGCACGCAAATGTTCCGGCTTGACGGATATCTTGCCCGACAAGTCCCTTTCCTTTCCCCCGTGTTCCGTAAGCGGGGAAAGATTAGCAACCCCTTAGCGCAGCGGCGCCCGCAGTATCGGCTGGCGCAGTACCGGCTAGCGCGGCAGCGCCCGCAGCATCAGTACCGACCGGCCCGGGAGATCGATCACCGCGCCCGCTTCGTGGCGGGTGCCCGGCGGGGCGGCCTGGTCCTCGCGGGAGGTGTCCAGGACGCACTCGTACGCGGTGGCCCAGGGCGGGCCGGGGAGGGTGAAGGGGGCCGGGCCGGGGGAGGCGTGCAGGACGGCGAGGAAGGAGTCGTCGAGGATGGGGCGGCCCTCCTCGTCGCGCTGGGGGATGTCGCGCCCGGAGAGGTACATGGCCAGGGTGGAGCTGGGGGCGTACCAGTCGGCCTCGGTCATCTCCGTGCCGTGCGCGGTGAACCAGGCCAGGTCGCGCAGGCCGTCGGGGCCCTGCGGACGGCCGGAGAAGAAGGCGCGGCGGCGCAGTACGGGATGGGCGCGGCGCAGCGCTATCAGGCGGGCGACGAGGTCGGTGAGCGAGGACCAGCGCGGGTCGTCCAGCAGCGACCAGTCCAGCCAGCTGGTGGGGTTGTCCTGGCAGTAGGCGTTGTTGTTGCCGCCCTGGGTGCGGCCCAGTTCGTCGCCGGCCACCAGCATCGGCACGCCGGTGGACAGCAGGAGCGTGGTCAGCAGGTTGCGCAGCTGGCGGCGGCGCAGGGCCAGGATGCCCGCGTCCTCGGTCTCGCCCTCGGCGCCGCAGTTGAAGGCGCGGTTGTCGTCCGTGCCGTCGCGGTTGCCCTCGCCGTTGGCCGCGTTGTGCTTGTGCTCGTAGGAGACCAGGTCGCGCAGGGTGAACCCGTCGTGCGCGGTGATGAAGTTGACGGAGGCGTACGGGCGCCTGCCGCCCCAGGCGTACAGGTCGCTGGAGCCGGACAGGCGGTATCCCATCTCGCGCACGTCCGGCAGCGCACCGCGCCAGAAGTCGCGCATGGCGTTGCGGTAGCGGTCGTTCCACTCCGTCCACAGCGGAGGGAACGCGCCGACCTGATAGCCGCCGGATCCCACGTCCCAGGGCTCGGCGATCAGCTTGACCCGGCGCAGCACCGGGTCCTGGGCGATCACCGCGAGGAAGGGGGAGAGCATGTCGACGTCGTGCATCGAGCGGGCGAGGGCCGCCGCCAGGTCGAAGCGGAAGCCGTCCACCCCCATCTCCGTGACCCAGTAGCGCAGCGAATCGGTGATCAGGCGCAGCACGTTGGGGTGGACGACGTGCAGGGTGTTGCCGCAGCCGGTGTAGTCGGCGTAGCGGCGGGCGTCCTGGGGCAGGCGGTAGTAGCCGCGGTTGTCGATGCCGCGGAAGGAGAGCGTGGGGCCGCGCTCGTCGGCCTCGGCGGTGTGGTTGTAGACGACGTCGAGGATGACCTCGATGCCCGCGTCGTGCAGCGCCCGCACCATCCGCTTGAACTCCCCGACCTGCTGCCCGCGGGTCCCGGAGGCGGCGTAGGCGGCGTGCGGGGCGAAGTAGCCGATGGAGTTGTAGCCCCAGTAGTTGACCAGCCCGCGCCGTAACAGGTGGTCCTCGTGGGCGAATTGGTGCACCGGCAGCAGCTCGACGGCCGTGACGCCCAGGCGGGTGAGGTGGTCGACGGCGGCCGGGTGGGCCAGGCCCGCGTACGTGCCGCGCAGGCGCTCGGGGATGCCGGGGTGGCGCATGGTGAAGCCGCGGACGTGCAGTTCGTAGATGACCGAGTCGGGCCAGGGCGTCTTGGGGCGCCGGTCCTCGCGCCACTCGTCCTCGGCGCCCTCGGCCCACTCCTCGCCCACCACCACGCCCTTGGGGACGTACGGTGCCGAGTCGCGGTCGTCGCGCACGGTGTCGGCGACCGTCTGCTGCGGCCAGTCCCGTACGTGCCCGTACAGCGCGGGGGGCCGCTCGCCGGGGCCGTGGCCCGCGAACTCGCCGTCCACGGCGCGGGCGTAGGGGTCCAGCAGGAGCTTGGCGGGGTTCCAGCGGGCGCCGGTCCACGGGTCCCAGGGGCCGTGCACGCGGTAGCCGTAGCGCTGCCCCGGGCGTACGCCGGGCAGGAAGCCGTGCCAGATCTCGTGCGTCAACTCGGTCAGCGCGCAGCGCGTCTCGCGCCCCGCGTCGTCGAACAGGCACACCTCGACCGCCTCGGCGCCGCCCGCCCACAGCGCGAAGTTGGTGCCCGCCACCCCGTCGGGGCCCCTGCGGTAGCGGGCGCCCAGCGGCTGGGGGCTGCCGGGCCGCACGGCGGGCACCGCCGCCTCCGTCCTCTCGGCACGGTGCGGCGCGGGCCCGCGCACCTGGTGGCCGTTGACGGCCGGTGCCGTGCGCGCCGGGCTGTGCCCCCGTGTTTCCCGGCCCTCCGGTACTGCCTCCTGCTCGGGTGCGCTCGACACCTGCCAGCCTCCCGCGGCTCATGGCTCCATCGGGCGGCTGCCGTCGGCACGGCGTCCCGGCCGCGCGTTCGGTTCCGCCCTCCCGATGGTTCTTCCCGCAACCGGCCGCCGCCTCACGTTTCCCCGCGGCGGGGGTGCTCGTTGATCTGTCCGTGACATATCGAGCTGTGACAAACCGAGCCGGGACACACCCGCACCGGGCGGCGCGCCGGCGGGGACCGGCCCGCGCCGCGGCCGCCGCGCTGCTGGCCGCGGTGGCGCTGGCGGGCTGCGGGCTTCCCGATGTGCTCACCGGAGGCAAGCCGCGCGCCCCGCGCGAGGCGATCAGGATCTGGCCCGCCGACGGCGCCAAGGAGGTACGGGCCACCCAGCCCATCGGGGTACGAGTGCCCGACGGCAGGCTGGAGCGCGTCGAGGTGCACCGCATCGAGGACACCGGCCGCACGCCCGTGGCGGGCAGCATCGCGCGCGACGGGCTCAGCTGGCGCCCCGACCGCCCCACCCGCCTCGCACTGGCCGCCAAGTACGCCGTGGAGGCCGTGGCGCTGGACGCCCACGGCCGCCGCAGCGCCCGCCACACCACCTTCACCACCTACGTCCCCGAGCACCGCTTCATCGGCTTCTTCACACCCGAGCACAACGCCACCGTCGGCACCGGCATGATCGTCTCGCTCGACTTCAACCGCCCCATCGTCCGCCGCGCCGCCGTCGAGCGCGCCATCTCCGTCACCGCCCGGCCCCCCGTCGAGATCGCCCCCCACTGGTTCGGCTCGCGGCGCCTGGACTTCAGGCCCCGCGAGCGCTGGCGGCCCGGCACGGAGGTCACCATCGATCTGCGGCTGCGCGACGTACAGGCGGCGCCCGGTTCGTACGGGATCCAGCACAAGAGGGTGCGCTTCCGGATCGGCCGGGACCAGACCAGCACCGTTGACGCGGCCGCGCACACCATGGCGGTACGGCGCGACGGCAAGCTGGTGGCGACGCTGCCGGTCACCGCGGGGGAGGCGGCCAGCCCCACCTACAACGGGAAGATGGTGGTCCTGGAGCGGCACCCGGTCACGCGCATGGACGGGGACACCGTCGGCTTCGGCGGGGAGTACGACATCCCGGACGTGCCGCACGCGATGCGGCTGACCCCTTCGGGCACCTTTCTGCACGGCAACTACTGGGCGAACCGGACCACGTTCGGCGGCGCCAACACCAGCCACGGCTGCATCGGGCTGCGCGACATCCAGGGCGGCGGGCCCGACACCCCGGCGGGCTGGTTCTACGGGACGTCCATGGTGGGGGACACCGTAGAGGTGATCAACTCCCGGGACCGCACGGTCGCTCCGGACAACGGGCTGGGCGGATGGAACCTGTCCTGGCAGCAGTGGAAGGCCGGGTCCGCGGTGCGCGGGGAGCCCAACGGGGGCTGAATCCGGCCGAGTTCGGGGCGAAAGAGACCCTCTTCCGTGCGGTCCCGCACCACGGGTACCACTTGGGACTAAACGGTGACATCTCCGGGGACTCCACTGTCAGTGCGGTGTGGTTATCTATCGGCACGCGCGCGCGGGAGTCGGTCCCCGCGCGCGGGAGCGGGGTGTGCGGGCCGCGCGAGGGGAACGACAGGGGAAGGGGGCTGGATCTTGAACGTCGCGAACGTACAGTCCAGGAAGCCGGGTCGGGGGCCCCGCAGGCGGGCGGGGGCGGGCCGTGGCCTGCTCGCGCTGCTGCTGGGCGGGACACTGCTGGCGGTGTCCGCCTGCGGGGGCGGCGACGACGACAAGGCGGGCGCAGGGGAGGCGGGCGGCGACAAGGCCGCCTCGCAGGCGGCGCTGACGATAGCGCCCAAGGACGGCGCCGACTCCGTCGCCACCAGCGGCGCCCTGAAGGTGACCGTGGCCAAGGGCAAGCTGAAGTCCGTCACCGTCAAGGACCCCAAGGGCAACACGGTCGACGGGAAGATATCCGCCTCGGGCGCCGCCTGGGAGCCCAGCGGCCACCTCGGCGCCTCCACCAAGTACACCGTCGACGCCGTGGCGCAGGACAGCGAGGGCCGCGAGTCCGCCGAGCACGCCACCTTCACCACGCTCGTGCCCAAGAACACCTTCATCGGCCAGTACACCCCGGAGAACGGCCAGAAGGTCGGCGTCGGGATGCCGGTCTCCATCCGCTTCACCCGTGGCATCACCGACCCCGCGGCCGTGGAGCGGGCCATCGAGGTCAAGGCCGAACCGTCGGTCCCCGTAGCGGGCCACTGGTTCGGCAACGACCGCCTCGACTTCCGCCCCGAGAAGTACTGGGCGCCCGGCACCAAGGTCACTCTCAAGCTCAACCTCGACGGGGTCCAGGGCAGGCCGGGTGTCTACGGCACCCAGACCAAGGAGGTCTCCTTCACCGTCGGCCGCAGCCAGGTCAGCACGGTCGATGCCAAGACCAAGGAGATGACCGTGGTCCGCGACGGCAAGCGGATCAAGACGATTCCCGTCACCGCGGGCGGGCCGGGCACCGAGACGTACAACGGCCAGATGGTGATCAGCGAGAAGCACCTGGTCACGCGCATGAACGGGGAGACCGTCGGCTTCGGCGGGGAGTACGACATCAAGGACGTGCCGCACGCCATGCGGCTGAGCACCTCGGGCACCTTCATCCACGGCAACTACTGGTCGGGCAAGGCCACCTTCGGCTCGCGCAACGCCAGCCACGGCTGTGTCGGCCTGTTCGACCAGCGCGGCGGCGGGGACGACTCCACCCCGGCCGCGTGGTTCTTCCGCAACTCCCAGATAGGCGATGTGGTGATCGTCAAGAACTCGCACGACGAGACGATCACGGCGGACAACGGGCTCAACGTCTGGAACATGTCCTGGAAGCAGTGGACGGCGGGCCGGTAGCCGGCGAAAGCGGCGGCCCCGGCGCCCGTGCGCCGGACAGGCTCTAACCTTCCCTCCATGACTGTGACTCTTGAGGTCGCCGAGGGTGTCGGCACCATCCGCCTGGACCGCCCGCCGATGAACGCCCTGGACAGCGCCACCCAGGACCGGCTGGGCGAGCTGGCCGCGCAGGTCACCGCGCGCGAGGACGTGCGCGCCGTGGTGGTCTGGGGCGGCGAGAAGGTGTTCGCGGCGGGCGCGGACATCAAGGAGATGCAGGCCATGGACCACGCGGCGATGGTCGCGCGGTCCAAGGCGCTGCAGGACGCCTTCACGGCCGTGGCCCGTATCCCCAAGCCCGTCGTCGCCGCCGTCACGGGCTACGCCCTGGGCGGCGGCTGCGAGTTGGCGCTGTGCGCCGACTTCAGGATCGCCGCCGACAACGCCAGACTCGGCCAGCCGGAGATCCTGCTCGGCCTGATCCCGGGGGCCGGCGGCACCCAGCGCCTGGCCCGGCTGGTGGGCCCCTCCAAGGCCAAGGACCTCATCTTCACCGGCCGCCAGGTCAAGGCCGAAGAGGCGCTCGCCATCGGCCTGGTGGACCGCGTGGTGCCGGCCGCCGAGGTCTACGAGCAGGCGCACGCCTGGGCCGCGCGCCTGGCGGCGGGACCGGCCATCGCGCTGCGCGCCGCCAAGGAAGCCGTCGATTCGGGCCTGGAGACCGGTATCGACAACGGCCTGACCATCGAACGCACATGGTTCGCGGGCCTGTTCGCGACCGAGGACCGGGAGCGGGGTATGCGCTCCTTCGTCGAGGACGGTCCGGGCAAGGCCAAGTTCCGCTGATGCGGGCGTTGTTGACGATGCGGCTGATGTTTGGCCGGTTGTCGATGCCACGTGCGGGGTAATTAAGGGAAACTCAATTATGCCGTGTCCAGGGCGGGTTGAGGACGCCCTGTGATCACTCGGGTGCGAGAAGTCAGCGCAGGTCAGATGGGGTGCGTCGCGGGTAACGCTGCCGTTGGCATATGACGCGGAGGGGGGTCGGAACGATGGATTCCGGGCAGCGGATTCCGCCCGTTCCACCCCCGTACCGCCCGGGAAACGGCCATGATGGGGGCATGGCGGGCCTCGAAGGTATGGAGCAGCCGCGACCGCGGGGCGGCACGGCCGCAGCGCGCTGGGGACTCCAGGGTGCGGACAGGGACAGCGTGCCGGTCCCGCAGGGCGGCCGCGGGACCAAACCGCTCGACCTCATCGGCGACCCCACCCTGGACGAGGTGTGTCTGCCCTCGCGCCCCGAATCGGCCGGCATGGCCCGCCGCCTGACCCAGTCCGTGCTGCACAGACAGTGGACGATCTCGCCCCAGCTCACCGAGCACGCCGTGCTGCTGGTCTCGGAGCTCGTCGGCAACGCCGTACGCCACACCGGCGCCCGCACCTTCGGCCTGCGGATGCTGCGCCGCCGCGGCTGGATCCGCATCGAGGTGCGCGACCCCTCCCGCGGCCTGCCCTGCCTGATGCCGGTCCATGAGATGGACACCAGCGGCCGGGGCCTGTTCCTGGTCGACAAGCTCTCCGACCGTTGGGGCGTGGACCTGCTGCCGCGCGGCAAGACCACCTGGTTCGAGGCACGGGTCACCGACCGCTGAGGCGCGTCCAGGGCGTACGGAGCAGCGCGCAGGCCTGCTGCCGCGCCGCGCGGCGGCACAGTGGGGCGGGACCGAGCGGGCGGGTCTGGTACGAATCGGGCCGTACTGGTCCGGATGGCGCACCCCGCACATGAGACTGGGGCCCTCCCGCGGATCGGCGGGTGAAGGCCCCAGTGTCGGTCACCGCCGGACGAAAGGGGTGTGTCCGCAATGACTGGTACGACCTGGCCCGGGTCAATGGGGGTCGTTGCCCTCGACTATGACAGGCCGGGTCCGACCTTGCCAAAGGTGCAATTACGGACGATTTCTGCCATCCCCTGATCTATTGGTGGGAGATCAAAGGTGAGCTATGCCACCGGCCTTGCAAATGCCGGTTAGGTAATCGATTCCCGCGATGGTTATGCGGGCGATGGTCGATGGGTAGTGGTTGACCGAAGCGACCACCGCGCAGCGCGCGGCGGTCCGTAAGATGGGACGCTCACCGCCGCCCCGAATCAGTGCCGCTCCGAAACAGTGAGGAGGAGACGATGCCCCGAGCGCGCCGCCGGCACGCCGGCGTCCTGCTGCTCCTGCTCGCGGTCCTCTTCGCGCCCCTGCTGTGCAAGATGGGCGCCGACCCGGGCCGTACGGCCGTGGCGCGGACCGGGATCTTCGCTCAGGCGGAAGCGGAGGCGGCACTCCAGGCCCGGCAGGCCCCCGAGGCGCAGCCGGCCTCGCGCGCACCGTCGGCACCGCAGGCGCACACGGCCCCCGCCGCCCAGTCGGCGGCCCCCGTCGCCTACGCGCCGAAGAAGTGCTCCTCGCAGCCCGCCCCGAACGAGGGCGAGTCCGTCCCGGTCCCCGGCTCCCACCGCGGCGAGCCGCAGGGCTCCGCCACCACCGGCGTCGCCGTCGGCCCCGGCGCCCCGACGGGCCTGGCACTGGCCCGTCCGCCCACCGGCACCGGTTCCGCCGCCGACCACATCGCACTCCTGCCCGTACTGCGGATATAGAGCCCGGCCCGCGCGCCGCCGCCGAGTGCTGCCCCGACACGCCCCCACAGGCGCGTGTTTTGGGCCCCGACGCACCGCCCGCCGCGCGCCCGCGCACCGGCCCCGCGCTGCCCCGCCGCGCACTGTGGCCGTGCGCCGCCCGCACCGTCCCCGCCGCCGCGCCCGGCGCGCGCCCGGGACGTGACGGGCCCGCCATCCGCCGCCCGCAGCCCCCGTACGTCTGGAGTACCCCCGTATGTCCACATCCGCCTCGCCCACCCGCCGTCTCGCCGCCATCGGCGCTGTCCTCGCGCTGGTCGTCGCGCTCGTCGCCATCGGCATCGCGGTCGGCAAGGCCGTCGAGAGCAAGGACGGCGAGAAGGGCGCGTCCCCCGAGGCCGCCGCCTCCGTCACGCCCAAGGACACCGACGACCGCCAGAAGGCCTACGACCAGTACGCCAAGCTCACCGCGCGCCGCACCGAGGGCGACCCGCTCGCGCTCGGCAAGAAGGACGCCCCGGTCGTCCTGGTCGAGTACGCCGACTACCAGTGCTCCTTCTGCGGCCGCTTCACCCGCGAGACCCAGCCCGCGCTGGTGAAGAAGTTCGTCGACAACGGCACCCTGCGCATCGAGTTCCGCAACTTCCCCGTCTTCGGCGCCGACTCCGAGCGCGCCGCCCGCGCCTCGTGGGCCGCCGGCCGCCAGGGCAAGTTCTGGCAGATCCACGACGAGCTGTACGCCAAGACCCACAAGGGCAGCGCGCTGGCCGAGGACAAGCTCGTCGGCATGGCCCGCGCGGCAGGCGTGCAGGACCTGGAGAAGTTCAAGGCCGACCTCAACGGCCCCGACGCCGCGGCCGCCCTGAAGAAGGACCAGGAGCAGGGCTACCAGCTCGGCGTCCAGTCCACCCCGTCCTTCCTGATCAACGGCCGCCCCATCGCGGGCGCCCAGCCCACCGAGACCTTCGAGCAGGTCGTCGAGGAAGCCGCCGAGCAGGCCGAGAAGGCCGGTAAGGGCGCCGCGAAGTGACGGACATCGGCTACCTCGCCGCCTTCCTCGGCGGCGCCCTCGCCCTGCTCAGCCCGTGCAGCGCGCTGCTGCTCCCGGCCTTCTTCGCCTACTCCCTGTCCACCCGCGGCCGGCTGCTGGCCCGTACCGGAGTGTTCTACCTGGGCCTGGCCACCACGCTCGTCCCGCTCGGCGCGGCCAGCACCGCCGCCAGCCGGATCTTCAACGGCCACCGCGACCTGCTGATCACCATCGGCGGCTCGGTGGTCATCGTGCTGGGCCTCGCCCAGATCCTGGGGCTGGGCTTCGCCTCCAAGCGGGCCCAGGCCGCGGCCGCCCGCATCACCCCGCGCTCGGCCGTCTCCACCTTCCTGCTCGGCTGTGTCTACGGGCTGGCCGGCTTCTGCGCCGGACCCATCCTCGGCGCGGTGCTGACCGTCACCGCGATGAGCGGCTCACCGGTGTACGGCGCCTCGATGCTGGCCGTGTACGCGCTGGGCATGGCGCTCCCGCTGTTCGTACTGGCGCTGCTGTGGGACCGCTTCAAGCTGGGCAGCCGGGGCTGGCTGCGCGGCCGCGAGTTCAGCCTGGGCAAGCTCAGGCTGCACACCACCTCGGTGGTCTCCGGGCTCTTCTTCATCGCCATCGGGGTGCTCTTCCTGCTGTTCAACGGCACCAGCGCGCTGCCGGGCATCCTGGACGCGGACACCGAGGTCTCCCTGGAGGAGTGGGCCACCGGCATCGGCAACGCCGTACCCGACTTCGTCCTGATCGCGGTGGCCGCGCTGATCGTCGCGGCGGTGCTGGGCCGGATCGCGCTGCGCCCGGAGAAGAAGCGCCAGGACTGAGCGGGCGGCACCGGCCGGTCCCGGTGCGGCCATCCGAAGCACGGGCGGACCGACATCCCGCGGCCTTCGCGGGATGTCGCCGCCCGGCGGCTACCTTCCGGCCATGGACACGATCATCTTCTCCGGGCTGTTCGTCACCTTGCTGGTGATCGTCGGGCAGAAGCGCAGGGCCGTGGTGCACGGCGCGTGGTGGGCCGCGCTCATCGCCACGATCCTGCTGCTGGCGCACCACATCACCAGCAGCCTCTCCCTCGGCCTGACCTACTGAGGCGGGGGCATGAACGCACAGGTCATCGCCGACCGGGAGACCGCGCTGCCGGGGTTCTTGGCCCGTGGGCAGTACTGGTTCGCCTGCCTCTTCGTCATCGGCTGGACCGGCATCGTCTGCGGCGGGCTCTTCTTCCAGTTCGTGCTGTGGGAGTACCCCTGCCCGCTGTGCATCGTCCAGCGGATGTTCATGATGCTGGCCTTCCTCGGCCCGCTGCACATCATCCGCAAGGGCCTGGACGGCGCCGTACTGCGCCGCGACTACATGATGGGCTGGGGCCTGGCCCTCATCGGCTGCATCGCCGGGTCCTTCGCCTCCTGGCGGCAGACGATGCTGCACATCCTGCCCGGCGACGAGGGCTACGGCAGTGTGGTCCTGGGACTGCACCTGTACGTGTGGGCGTGGATCCTCTTCCAGGCCTCCGTGGTCGCCGTCGGCATCGTGCTGGCCTTCGCCCACTCCACCGCCGCGCGCCGCATCCCCACCACCACCGCCTACCGCGCCGTGGGCCGCTTCGCGATCGGCTTCGCCGCCGTCGTCATCGCGGTGAACATCGTCGCGGTGTTCCTGGAGCAGGGCTTCCACTGGTTCCTGCCGGACGACCCCACCCGCTACGAGTTCTTCTACGACGTCGGCATCCTGGACTGATGCTGCTACGGCGCCGGCATCGCGGGCCGCACCGGGCCGGGCACCGGCTCTCCGGCGCCGGTCACAGCCAGACGTTCGCCGGTCACAGCCAGGCGTTCGCCGGTCACAGCCGGACGTTCGCCGGTCACAGCCAGACGTTGTCGTTGACCGAGCCGAGGCCGGTGCCCGAGAGCTTGCGGTGCAGGGCCAGGGCCTGGTCCTCGGTGAGCGAGGCGACATGGTCGGCGGCGGCCCGCAGCCGGTCGCCGTGCAGCTGGAGCTCCTCGGCCCGGTCGGCCGGCAGCAGCTCGGGGGCGTCGTGGCTCCAGCGCAGCAGCTCGCTGACGATGCGCCGCTTGCCGTGCTGCTGGGTGGCCAGCGCGGGCCGGTCGATGACGTAGCACCACACCAGTTCCTTGAGCAGATCGCAGGCCGCCCGGAGCTCGGCGGGGACGCGAAGCCGGGCGCCGTAGCGGATCGCGTCCTTGCCGCCCACCTCCAGCTCGACGCCCCGGATGAAGTACGCGATCAGGTCGGCGGTGCGGCGGTTGACCGCGACCGCGTCCTCGTGGCTGCCGTTGTACGGGGCGGGCACCGCCAGCCGCTTGCCGATGTCGGCCATCAGCCCCAGCGCCTGCGCACGGTCGAACTCCCCGCCCCCACGCAGCCGTTTGGCCTGCACGAAGTCCAGGAACCGCGCCGTCTCGCGCTCGGTCTCGGCGCCGCCCGTGCCGTCCACGGGGAACAGCGCGGCCAGCGGGATCAGGCCCGTGCGGTAGAAGTCCTCCACGTCGTGGCAGGCGTAGGTGACGTCGTCGGCCCAGTCCATGATCTGCTCCTCGACCGGGACCGCGGTGTCCTCGCGGCCCGCGCGTATCCAGGAGAAGGCCGCGCGGTCGGCGACGTACACGCCCCACTTCACATGGCGCGCGGGGTCCTGGTCGACGGGGGCCCGCTCCCAGGGGTACTTCGTCGAGGCGTCCAGGCAGGCCCGGGTCAGGTGCAGCCCGCGGTGGCCGGGGTACTTGTGGGCGGCCAGGAAGGTGAGCACCCGCAGGGTCTGGGCGTTGCCCTCGAAGCTGTCCAGCACCCCGTCGGCGAAGTGGAGCTCGTCCATCGTCGCGCGCAGCGCCAGCTCACCGGCGTGCCCGAAAGGCGGGTGGCCGATGTCGTGCGCCATGCAGGCCGCCTCCACCAGCGCCGGGCTGGGGCCGCCGTACCTGCGCTCCAGCCGCTCGGCCATCCGCCGCCCGAGCTGGGCGACCTTCATGGAGTGCGTCAGGCGGGTGTGGTACGCGCCCAGCTCGGCGCTGGCCACGACCTGGCTCTTGCCCGCCAGCGCCCGCCACTGCGTGGAGTACAGGATCCGGTCCACGTCGTGCTCGAAGGCCGAGCGCTGCCCGTCGTCGAGCACCCTCCGGCGCAGGGAGTGCTGTTCGAGGTCCTCGTCGCCGTACATCGCAGGTCGCATGCGCGGATGCTACGCGCTCCTGCGCCGGCGCTGGTGCGGATGGGCGTCCGCCCGCCGCCGGCGGTCGTTGCACAGCAGGCACTTGCCGTAGCTCGGCGGGAGCGGGTCCTCCGGGTCGCCGTAGAGCGGGTCGACCGCCCCGTGCGGATGCACGGCGCAGCCGGTCGGGCCGGTCTCGGCGCCCAGCGAACTGGCGGCGCTCAGCGCCCGCCGCAGCACATCGACGAGCTGGTCGGCGTCCCTGCGGGTGGGCGAGGCCTGGAGGGACGAGGCGATATCGGACGCGGTGGTCAGCGCGGTCTGGAGTTCGCGCAGCTCTGCGTAACTCATACCTCGGAGCGTAGGCGCCCCCACTGACAATTGATCTTCCGATCGCACTGTGCGGCTCTCCATGAGGCCATGCATGCCCGCCCTGAGCCACGATTTAGCCCCCTGCCGGTGACCGGCCCCTTGCGGGAGCATGACATGTTCGTGATCACATAGGCGCCATGGAAGGTGCCGTCGCGGCCATTGTGGCCGTCCTGGGAACGCTCGCCGGAGCGTATGTGAACCACTTCTCGCAGCAGCGCAGGGGGGAGCGGCAGGAACAGTTCGCCCGGCAGGAGTGGCTGCGTCAGCAGCGGCTGACCGTCTACAGCTCGTTCGTCGGCACGGTGCTCAGCTTCCGCTCGGCCCAGGCCGGCCGCTGCCGGCTGCGGCTGGCCGGCGGCGACGCGGCGGAGCAGCAGAAGCTGCGCGAGGAGTCCTACCGGCTGCGGGCCGCGACCTGGGACACCCTCTACCAGGCCAAGATGCTCGCCATGGACCACGAGCTGACCGAGCTGGCCGACGCCGCCGTGGAGCTGGTCAAGACGCTGCACGACGCCCAGGACATGGAGGTGCTCACGGTGCAGCACCGGGCGGCCCGCGAGGCCGTCGAGCGGTTCATCACCGCCGCCGGCCTCCAGGTCCGCCCCTGACAGGGACCGCTCAGGGAGCGATGGGCAGCTGCCGCTTGTGCTCGGTGAGGCGGTAGCGGCGCACGATGGCGGCGAAGGCGGCCTCGTCGACAGGCTTGCCCTCCAGGAAGTCGTCGATGTCGTCGTAGGTCACACCCAGCGCGTCCTCGTCGGGCTTGCCCGGGTCCAGGGTCTCCAGGTCGGCGGTGGGGGTCTTCCACACCAGCGAGGCGGGGGCGCCCAGCGCGTCGGAGACGGCCCGTACGCGCCGCTTGGTCAGGCCGGTGAGCGGTACGACATCGGCCGCGCCGTCACCGAACTTGGTGAAGAAGCCGGAGACCGCCTCGGCGGCGTGGTCGGTGCCCACCACCAGGCCGTCGTGCGCCCCGGCGACCGCGTACTGGGCGATCATGCGCTGCCGGGCCTTGATGTTGCCCTGCACGAAGTCCTGGTGGTGCGCGTCGCGGAAGGTGACGCCGCCGGCCACCGCCGCCTGAAGGGCCGCGTCGCTGGCCGGCTTCACGTCCACGGTGAGCACCTGGTCGGCGCGGATGAAGTCCAGCGCCAGCTGGGCGTCCTTCTCGTCGGCCTGGACGCCGTAGGGCAGCCGCATCGCGTAGAAGGTCGCCTCGTACCCGGTGGCGCGGGCCCGCTCGACCGCGAGCTGGCACAGCCGGCCCGCGGTCGTGGAGTCCACGCCGCCGCTGATGCCCAGCACCAGGGACCGCAGCCCCGTCGAGGTGAGCCGGTCGGCGAGGAAGGCCACCCGGCGCTCGATCTCCCGCTCGGCGTCGAAGGACGCGCTCACCTGGAGATCCCGGGCGATCTCCTGCTGCAGGGCCATGGACGCCGGGTCGGTCACGGCTGCTCCTCACTCTCGGATCAGTGGTGGTGCGCTGGGCACCCGGAGCCCTTTGGCAGGCTCGTCGCACGAGGGAACTCTATTCCGGGTCCGCCCACTGCTTCATCGCGGCCCTGCTCTCGAAGTCCGCGACGTTCCTGTCCAGCGGCCGGTCGGTGTACTGGTGGAAGCGCCACTTCGCCTTGATGCGCGGCTTGCCCTGCGCCACGTAGTCGGCGATCCACAGGCCGTCGGCGGCGTAGGAGGTGGTGTCGTGGTTGAGCCAGAAGTCGCGGTTGCAGTACAGGATCACGCGGTGCCGGGTCGGGCGCAGCCGCTTGACCTCCCGCAGGAACTGGTCCTTCTGCGCGTTGCTCGCGTACGTCCCCTCGCCGGTGCGCTCCCAGTCGGCGGCCAGGATGTCGCCCTCCACCGAGTCGCACTGCTCCACGAAGTACCGGGCCTGGGCGGCGATGTTGCCGGGCCACAGGAAGTGGTAGAAGCCGACCGCGCAGCCCGCCTGCCGGGCCTGGGCCGCCTGGGCCTTCTGGCGCGGGTTGATGTACGAGCGGCCCTCGGTGGCCTTGATGATCACAAAGTCCAGCCCCTTCGTGGAGTACGAGGGGTTGTGCGAGCTGACGTCGACACCGTGCAGCATGAGCGTCCTCCTGCCGACCGAACGAGCAGTCCATCGAAATTCAACATGTGCATGACGGGGTGCGCCAGGCGTCGCGCGCGAAGTTCCGCAGGGCGACGGCCGGTTGAGGGAGCCGGTGCGGGCAGTGGGTCGAAATGGGGCTGTGGGGGCATGAGTGCTTCGTGCCCGACATGGAACGCTCCTACCGTTTCGTCCGTCTACTGTTCCGTAGACCCCGCCGCTCCGGCGCCGCACCGGCCCTCGCCGAGGAGTACGCCCAGTGACCACCCGCGGTCCGCTCTCCCGACCCGCCGCCCCGGTGCCCGCCGCGGCCGCCGTGTGCGCGCTGCTGCTCGCCGCCCTCGCCACGGTCCTGGCCCTGCGCGACGGGGCGCCGCTGCCCGTGGAGCGCGCGCTGCACGACTGGGCGGTGGCCCGCCGCGGCGAGCCGCTGCTCTCCCTGGCCCGCGCCGTCTCCGCGACCGGCACCGGCGCCTTCCCGTACGCCATGGCCGTGCTCGCCGGGCTGATCGCGGGGCGGGACGCGCGCGGCCGGCTGCGCGCCGCGGTGTGCGCCCTGGCCGTCCTGGGGCTCGGACAGGCCGTCCGCTACGGGCTCATGGCGCTGATCGCCCGCCCCCGCCCGCCGGTCGTGGACTGGGCCGGACACCCCACCGGCTACTCCTTTCCCTCGGGCCACAGCACCACGGCGGTCCTGGCGGCCGGAATCCTGGCCTGGGCCGTGCTGCGGCGCGCCCGCCCCGGCACGTCCCGCCTGTGGTGCGCGGTGCTGGCCGCCTGGGCCCTGGCGGTCGGGCTGACCCGCGTCTACCTGGGGGTGCACTGGCCCGGCGACGTCCTGGCCGGCTGGCTGCTGGCCGCCGTCTGGCTGGCCCTGGCCCTGCCGGTGGCCTCCGGCCTCCTGGACCGCGGCGGCACGGGGAGCCGGAACGTACGAGCGACCGATGAATTTTCGTCATGAACGCTTCAGGGCTCCACCAGGTGTTCCCCAAGCGCGCATGAAGCGGCCGGCCACCGAGCAACACCCCCTGTGCCGGTGGCGCGCCGCACAGGCCACCGGCACAGACGCCCGAAGGCCACCGAGGCCAGGGCCGTTCACCAGGGGGCAGACATGGACAGCTCGCAGATCCGCTGTGCCGCGGCGCCGGCCCAGGACCCCACGCCGTGCGAGGGGCCGCCGGACGCCGTGACCGTCATCGACCGCCAGGGAAGGGAGACCGCGGGCTGTGTGCACCACTGCGCCCGCCTGCTGCCGGGCCTGGAAGGCGCCAGGCTGCATCCCTTCGCCCCGGCGGGACAGGCCCTGGAGGTCTACTCCAGGGCCCGTGAACTGCCGCCCTTCGCCTGGGAGACGGGCCGCTGACCCGCCTCCCCGAGGCGGGTCAGCACTCGATGATGTTGACCGCCAGGCCGCCGCGGGCCGTCTCCTTGTACTTCACGCTCATGTCGGCGCCGGTCTCCTTCATGGTCTTGATGACCTTGTCGAGGGAGACCTTGTGGGAGCCGTCGCCGCGCAGCGCCATGCGCGCGGCGGTGACGGCCTTGACCGCCGCCATGCCGTTGCGCTCGATGCACGGGATCTGCACCAGACCGCCCACCGGGTCGCAGGTCAGGCCGAGGTTGTGCTCCATGCCGATCTCGGCGGCGTTCTCGACCTGCTCCGGGGAGCCGCCCATGACCTCGGCGAGCGCGCCCGCCGCCATGGAGCAGGCGGAGCCGACCTCGCCCTGGCAGCCGACCTCGGCGCCGGAGATGGAGGCGTTCTCCTTGAAGAGCATGCCGATCGCGCCGGCCGCGAGCAGGAAGCGGACCACGCCCTCCTCGTCCGCGCCGGGCACGAAGTTGATGTAGTAGTGCAGGACGGCGGGGATGATGCCGGCCGCGCCGTTCGTCGGGGCGGTGACGACCCGGCCGCCGGCCGCGTTCTCCTCGTTCACGGCCATCGCGTAGAGGGTGATCCACTCCATGGCCAGAGCGGCCGGGTCACCCTCGGTGCGCAGCTTGCGGGCGGTCTTCGCCGCGCGCCGCTGGACGCGCAGGCCGCCCGGCAGGATGCCCTCGCGGGACATGCCGCGGGTGACGCACGCCTGCATGACCCGCCAGATCTCCAGTAGACCCTCGTGGATCTCCTCTTCCGTCCGCCAGGCCTTCTCGTTCTCCAGCATCAGCGCGGAGATGGAAAGGCCCGTCTCCTCGGTCAGCCGCAGCAGTTCGTCGCCGGTGCGGAAGGGGTACTTCAGGACCGTGTCGTCCGGCACGATCGGGTTCTCGCCGGCCACCGCGTCCTCGTCGACCACGAAGCCGCCGCCGACCGAGTAGTAGGTCTTCTCCAGCAGCGGGGCGCCGCTCGCGTCGTAGGCGAACAGCGTCATGCCGTTGGCGTGGTACGGCAGGGCGCGGCGCCGGTGCAGGATCAGCTCGGTCGACTCGTCGAAGTCGATCTCGTGGTCGGTGCCTATCTCGGCGCCCAGCAGCCGCAGCCGCTTGGTGGTGCGGATGCGCTCCACCTCGTCGTCCGCGCTCTCCACGTCGACCGAACGCGGGGAGTGGCCCTCCAGGCCCAGCAGGACGGCCTTGGGGGTGCCGTGGCCGTGGCCGGTGGCGCCGAGCGAGCCGAACAGCTCGGCGCGTACCGAGGCCGTCTGCGCGAGGAGACCGTCCTTCTTGAGCCGGCCCACGAACATACGGGCGGCGCGCATCGGGCCGACCGTGTGGGAGCTGGAGGGGCCGATGCCGATGGAGAAGAGGTCGAAGACGGAGATGGCCACGGTGGCTGACTCCCTTGTCTGCTCGTGGTGGACGGTGGAGCAATGGGGCGGACGGTACGTAATCGGCGCCGACTGTCGAGCCTAACCCGGACGGCGGTCAGGCTTTCAGACGGATGCCATCGGACGACCGTCTTCCGGGGTAACGACCGGGGTGGCCGGTTCCTTACCGGCCGCCCCGTCACCGGAGGCGGGTGTGTCAAGTACGGGGTCGGGGCCCGGCAGGCCCGCGCGGTGGGCCTGGATGCCGGCGCGTACGGCCCAGAAGTAGAAGCCCAGGGCCGAGACGGCCACCAAGGTGATGTCCAGGCCGCCCGGGATCACGCCGCGGCCGCCGAAGTCGGAGCTGCCCAGCGCCGAGAGCAGCGAGATCCACAGCAGGAAGCCGACCATCCACCAGGCGGGCGCGAACTGCCGCACAAGGTTGCGCTCGCCCTTGCGGCGCAGCACGACCGCGGCGATCGGCACGGCGACCAGGGTGAGCAGCGTCACCTTGCCGGTCTCGGGCCACTTGGTCCAGTACAGGGCACAGGCCGCGAAGGCGAAGGTCAGCGGGCACAGCACGGTGGCGAAGGGCAGCTTGAAGGGGCGCGGCAGCTCCGGCTTGGTGACGCGGAAGACGCCGACCGCGATCGGGCCGATGAGGTACGAGACGACCATGGCGGCGGAGACCACGCCGGCCAGCGCCTCCCAGCTGTGGCCGATGGTGACCAGCAGCAGGACGGAGAAGCCGAGGTTGAGCCACATCGCGGGGCGGGCGGTGCCGTACTTGGGGTGGACCGAGGCGATCTTCTTGGGGAAGAAGCCGGTCTGGGCGAGGTTCTGGGCCATGTACGAGGCGGAGGCGACGTTGCCGATGTTGGCGCCGGAGGGGGAGATGAAGGCGCCGAACTGGAGCAGGGTGACCACCCAGTGCAGCATCAGGAGCTTGGCGAGGTCGGCGAAGGGTGAGGCGAAGTTGATGCCGTGCCAGCCGCCGGCCTCGGCGAGCTTCTCCGGCGGTACGGCGCCCAGGAAGGCGACCTGGAGGGCGAGGTAGATCACCAGGCCCAGGGAGAGCGCGCCGACCAGGGCCAGCGGGATGGCCCGGCCCGGGTTCTTGGCGGCGCCGCCGAGGTTGACCACGGCCTGGAAGCCGTTGAAGGCGAAGACGACGCCGGAGGTGGTCACCGCGGTGAGCACCGCGGACCAGCCGTTGGGGGCGAAGCCGCCGTGGTCGGTGAAGTTGCCGGTGTGGAAGCCGGAGGCGATCAGCGCGATCACGGCGAGCACCGGGATGGCGAACTTCACGACGGTGAGGATGTTGTTGGCGCGGGCCAGGACGGCCACCGACCAGTAGCAGGCCAGCCACAGCGCCACCGTCAGGAACAGCGCCATCGCCATGCCGCTGGTGGTCAGGCTGCCGTCCTCGACCAGGCCCTTGGCCCAGCCGAAGTTCCAGGAGGACATGTACTGCGTACCGGCGATGGACTCGATGGGGATGAGCGCGGCGATCGCGATCCACACGGCCCAGCCGGTGATGAAGCCGAGCACCGGGCCGTGCGAGATGGCGCCGAAGCGGGCCATGGAGCCGGGCAGCGGGTAGGCGGCGCCCACCTCGGCGTAGGACATGGCGATCATGCCGATGAACACGGCTCCGATGACCCACGCCAGCAGGGCTGCCGGGCCCGCGACCTGGGCGGCCTGGCCGGCGCCGAAGAGCCAGCCGGAGCCGAATATCGAGCCGAGCCCGATCATGATCAAGGCGAAGAGGCTGAGCCCCTTCTTGTTGCCCGCGCTCATGTCCATGACGTGCTGTCCATCCTGCTGTCGTTGAGAAGCCCTCGTCCTTGAGGGAGTCCGGCGACACCCTATTTGCCGAAAAAATGGCTCAAGACAGCCGTTCGGGCCGCGTGCCGGGGACCAACGGCCCCGGGCACACGGCCCGTTCACCCTCGGAGCGCTGATCAAAAAGCGCCCTGAGGCCCTAGCTCGTGAATCGCGTCACAATCGCTGTGCGACGGCTTTACAACGAGGGGTACAGCGGGTGCTTGTCGGCGAGCGCGGTGACCCGGGCCTTGAGCGACTCGGCGTTGTAGGACGGCTTGAGCGCCTCGGCGATGATGTCGGCGACCTCGCGGAAGTCGTCGGCGTCGAAGCCGCGCGTGGCCAGCGCCGGGGTGCCGATCCGCAGGCCCGAGGTGACCATCGGGGGGCGCGGGTCGTTGGGGACCGCGTTGCGGTTGACCGTGATGCCGACCTCGTGGAGGCGGTCCTCGGCCTGCTGGCCGTCCAGCTCGCTGTTGCGCAGGTCCACCAGGACCAGGTGCACGTCCGTGCCGCCCGACAGGACGTCCACGCCGGCGGCCTTGGCGTCGTCCTGCACCAGGCGCTCGGCCAGGATGCGGGCGCCGTCCAGGGTGCGCTGCTGGCGCTCCTTGAAGTCGTCCGAGGCGGCGACCTTGAAGGAGACGGCCTTGGCCGCGATCACGTGCTCCAGCGGGCCGCCCTGGAAGCCGGGGAAGACCGCGGAGTTCAGCTTCTTCGCGAAGTCCTTGTTGCGGGCCAGGATGATGCCGCCGCGCGGGCCGCCCAGCGTCTTGTGCGTGGTGGAGGTGACCACGTCCGCGTACGGCACCGGGTTGGGGTGCAGACCGGCGGCGACCAGACCGGCGAAGTGCGCCATGTCGACCCACAGGTACGCGCCGACCTCGTCGGCGATCCGGCGGAACTCGGCGAAGTCCAGGTGGCGCGGGTAGGCGGACCAGCCCGCGATGATCACCTTGGGGCTGTTCTCCTTGGCCAGGCGCTCGACCTCGGCCATGTCCACCAGACCGGCCTCGTCGACGTGGTAGGCGACCACGTTGAACTGCTTGCCGGAGAAGTTCAGGCGCATGCCGTGGGTGAGGTGGCCGCCGTGCGCCAGGTCCAGGCCGAGGATCGTGTCGCCGGGCTGGGCGATCGCGAAGAGCGCGGCCTGGTTGGCGGAGGCGCCGGAGTGCGGCTGGACGTTGGCGTACTCGGCGCCGAACAGGTCCTTGACCCGGTCGATGGCGATCTGCTCGGCGACGTCCACGTGCTCGCAGCCGCCGTAGTAGCGGCGGCCCGGGTAGCCCTCGGCGTACTTGTTGGTCAGGACCGAGCCCTGCGCCTCCATGACGGCGACCGGAGCGAAGTTCTCCGACGCGATCATTTCGAGGGTGGACTGCTGGCGGTTCAGCTCGGCGTCGACGGCGGCGGCGACGTCGGGGTCGAGCTCGTGGAGGGAGCTGTTGAGAAGCGACATGAGTCTTCCTAGGGAGGGGGGTGTGGCTCAGCCGGCGGTGAAGGCGGTGTACGCGTCGGCCGAGAGCAGCTCGTCCGGCTCACCGGTGACCTTCACCTTGAACAGCCAACCGCCCTCGAAGGGGGCGGAGTTCACCAGCGAGGGGTCGTTGACGACATCCTCGTTGATCTCGGTGATCTCGCCGTCGACGGGCGCGTAGAGATCGCTGACGGACTTGGTCGACTCCAGCTCACCGCAGGTCTCGCCCGCCGTGACCGTGTCACCGACCGCAGGAAGCTGCACGAAGACGACATCGCCGAGCGCATTGGCGGCGTGCTCGGTGATACCGACCGTCGCGACGCCGTCCTCGGCGGCCGACAGCCACTCGTGCTCCTTGCTGTAGCGCAGCTGCTGGGGGTTGCTCATGAGGTGATTCTCCTGGATGCGGTGGCGTGATCTGTGCGTGCGTCTTGAAGCGTGAGACAAAAGTGTCAGAAGTGACAGGTGTGTGGGGTGTCCGTCACTTCTGGCGCTTGTAGAAGGGCAGCGCCACGACCTCGTACGGCTCGTGGCTGCCGCGGATGTCCACCGCGACCCCCGGCGTGCCCGGCTCGGCGTGCGCCGCGTCCACGTACGCGATCGCGATCGGCTTGCCGAGGGTGGGGGAGGGGGCACCGGAGGTGACCTCGCCGATCACCGCGCCGTCGGCGACGACCTGGTAGCCGGCCCGCGGCACCCGCCGGCCCTCGGCGACCAGCCCGACCAGCTTGCGCGGCGGCGCCGTCTTCGCCCGCTCGGCCGCCGCTTCCAGGGCCTTGCGCCCCACGAAGTCACCGCCGTTGGTGGTCTTCTCGAACTTCACGACCCGGCCCAGGCCCGCGTCGAACGGCGTGGTGGCGGTGGTCAGTTCGTGCCCGTACAGCGGCATGCCCGCCTCCAGGCGCAGCGTGTCGCGGCAGGACAGGCCGCAGGGCACCAGGCCCGCGCCCGCGCCCGCCTCGGTCAGCGCCTCCCAGACCGTGACCGCGTCGGCGGGGCGTACGAACAGCTCGAAGCCGTCCTCGCCGGTGTATCCCGTACGGGCGATCAGCGCGTGCGCACCGGCGACCGTGCCGGGCAGGCCCGCGTAGTACTTCAGGCCGTCCAGGTCGGCGTCGGTCAGGGACTTGAGGATGCCGGGGGACTCGGGGCCCTGCACGGCGATCAGCGCGTAGGCGTCCCGGTCGTCGCGCACCGCGGCGTCGAAACCGGCCTGCCGCTCGACCAGCGCGTCCAGCACCACCTGGGCGTTGGAGGCGTTGGCGACGACCATGTACTCCTGCTCGCCCAGGCGGTAGACGATCAGGTCGTCCAGAATGCCGCCCTCGGCGTCGCAGATCATGGTGTAGCGGGCGCGGCCCACGGCCACCGAGCCGATGTTGCCGACCAGGGCGAAGTCCAGCAGGTCGGCGGCGGCCGGGCCGGTCACGGTGATCTCGCCCATGTGGGAGAGGTCGAACAGGCCGGCGCGGGTGCGCACCGCGACGTGCTCGTCGCGCTCGCTCCCGTAGCGCAGCGGCATGTCCCAGCCGGCGAAGTCGGTCATGGTCGCGCCGAGGGCGCGGTGCGTTGCGTCCAGCGCCGTACGGCGGGGGGCATCAGTCATTGCTTCAGACTCCCAGGCATGGGTGACAAGACGTCCTCCCCATCTGTCATCGGAACCTGAGAGGTTCACCGAAAGCCCCTTACGGGCCCGCGGCTTGCACCTTGGGTGGAGCCACAGCAACCGCGGCTCGCTTTTCAGATCTGCCTCGCCCACGCGGTATAGGGGCCTGAGAGATTCAAGGGAGGACTTGCTCCTTCGGCGCCCCGGCGCGGCCGGGGACTCTCCCGCGCGGATTCAAGCGGCCGGTATGCAGTTGGCTGTGCTCGTACGTACGGAGCGTTGTGCACGGATCCGCACATGGCGCGCACATCATTGCACGGGAACCCCCGGGGCCGGAACGGCTGTCCGAACCACTGAGGGAACACCGTCACCTGTCCCCGCGTGGGGTGGTGAGTCGGCAATCACCTTGAACGGCATTACCTTTTCTTGACACTGTGCGGGTAGGGCGGGACCTAACCGGACCGGGAGGGGCGATCACGGTGCACAGGCAAGCCGCATTCGCGACAACGTCGGGGGGTGCTGCCGCGGACGTGGTCCGGCAGGAGCCCGTGGGCACGCTTCCCCGGCCCCGGCGCGCGCCGGGCGCCCTGCTGCGCCCCGGGCTCGGCAGCGGACCCGGCGTGCTGGACCTGCGCGGGGAGCAGGAGCGCGCCGGGGGTGAGATGCGCTTCTCCGCGGGCGATCTGGTGGTGGTCTCCGGGCTGCCGGGCAGCGGCAAGTCCACCCTGATGCACCGCGTGGTGCCGGGGCTGGACCAGCGCGGCGCCGCCGTGTACCGCATCGACTCCCAGGACGTGCGCGAGCGGTGGGCGGCCGGCCGGCTCGGCGCGCTGCCGTACGGCTTGTACCGCCCCCTGGTGCGCGGCGCGCACTATCTGGGGCTGCGGCGGGCGCTGCGCTCGGGCCGCAGCGTGGTCGTGCACGACTGCGGGACGCTGGCCTGGGTGCGCCGCTGGATCGCGCGCCAGGCCCGGCGCTCGGGCCGCGGCGCGCATCTGGTGCTGCTGGACGTGGCGCCCGAAGTGGCCCTGGCCGGGCAGGAGTCCAGGGGCCGCGGGGTGACGGGGTACGCCTTCGGGCGGCACCGCAGGGCGGTGGGCGCCCTGGTCTCCCGGGCGCAAACGGCCCGTCTGCCCAAGGGATTTCGCTCGGTGGTCCTGCTGGACCGCCCGGCCGCCGACGCCCTGGAGGCCGTCACCTTCGAATGACGGCCTCCGGGCCCGGCCGCGCTGCGGCGCCGGGTGTCGGCTCAGAAGATCTTCGGCAGACCGGGGAACTCGGGCAGCTTCGGGGTCTCCGGCAGACCGGGGAGCTTGGGCAGGTCGGGGAGCTTGGGCAGCCCCGGGACGTTCGGCAGCTTCATGCCTTTGAAGGCCTTGCCAATGCTGACCGCCGCCAGTACTTCGAGCGCTGCCTCCGTCAGGGGCTTGAGCGTGACCGCCACCTTGATCAAGTCACCCTCCTTCGTACCGGCGAGAAGCGCCTTGACCTGCGTGTCGAGCTTCTTCTGGGCCTTCTTCAGCCACTCGTCGTCCACCGGGGCGCCGGCCCGCCGGGGGCTGGAGTGCTTGAGCAGGTAGGCGGCGCGGGAGGTGGCGTGGATGGCGTGGTCGAGCTTGTGCTGCAGCGCGGCGGTCTCGGCCGGCTTGATCTTGGTCCGGTCGTGATGGGCCTGCTGGCACACCTTGCTCGCCGCCCTGAGCAGGTCGCTGATGGCGTGGAATGCGGCGGCCTCGGCCTTCGCCACGTGGGGGTGGGGGGTCGCGGTGCGCGCCGTGGCCCGCTCGGGGGCGGCCGCGGCGGCGGTGCCCGCGACGCCCAGGGTCATGGCGCCGGCGATGGCGGCGCTGACGAAGGCGAGGGCGGTCCGGTTCGTTGCCATGGGGGGAAGTCCTTTCGCAGAGGCGGTGGCAGGGCAGGGACGCCCTCCTGTCACCCTCGAAGCGGTCGGGACCGTCCGCAACCGCACGGATGCGCAAAGTGATCAATCGGGTGCACCGGCCGGTCGCGACCCCGGCTGGCGCTAGGGTCGTCGACCAGGTAGTGCGCGGTGATGAGCGGGTGGGTGACGTGGATTTTCCAGGGCAGGGCGTGCCGGGGCAGCCGTATGCGGGCGAGGGGCATCCGGGCGAGGGCCGTTCGGGGTGGCACGCCCCCGGAGCCGGTCTGCCGGACGAGGGCATTCCGCAGCTGGCGTGGCCGGCCAATGAGCTGGAGGAGGTGCTGGCCGCCTCCGTGGGGCACCCCGGAGCGGGCGGCCGCATCGTCGAGACGCTGGGCCGCAGCCGTATATGGGTGCCGCTCCCCAAGGGCGGCGGCCCGCAGAGCGCAGGCCCGGGGAATCCGGGCCTGGACCTGCCCACCGTCGAGATCGACGGGGCCGCTTATGTCCCGGTCTTCAGCTCCGAGCAGGAGTTCATGAAGGCCGTCGGGCCGCACATGTCCTTCGCGGTGGCGCCCGCGGTGGAGTTCGCGCGCGGCCTGCCGCCGATGATCGGCATCGCGCTCAACCCCGACGGCACCATCGGCGTGCCGCTGCCGCCGCCCGCGGTGGCCGAGCTGTGCCGGGCGGGCCGGGGGCACGAAGCGAGCGCCGCGGGCGCACCCAGCGGCGGCCGGGTGCGGCTGTTCGAGCCGGACTGGCAGCACGAGCCGGTGGACTTCCTCGCCGCCGCCGGGCTGGAGTTCTCCGCCGCCGGTGTCGTACGCACCGCGCGCCGCGCGCTGGCCAGCGTCGAGGGCCAGGACCCCGCGCTGTTCATCGGCGTGCAGAGCGAGAGCTGCGAGCCCGGGGACCGGGATGCGGCGCTGGCCGCACTGGGGCGGGCGCTGGGCGCGGTGCCCGTGCCCTGGCCCGTACAGCTGGTCATGCTGGACATCGCGCAGGGCGACCCGGTCGCCGACTGGATGCTGGAGCGGGTACGCCCCTTCTTCTCCCGCGACCCCTACTAGGCGGTGGCCGACGGGCCGCAGCGGGGCCGCTCCTTCTCCCGCTCCGGCCCGTCGGCCACCCCCTAAGCTGGTTGGATGACCGGGCGGGCATACCCCACGTGCCTGCCAGAAGAAGGGACGGACCACGTGAGCGCGGGTGCGCATCAGGGAGCGGCGGCCGGACAGGTCGAGCAGATGCTGCAGCAGGTCCAGCCCGGCCGGTACGACGCCTACGAGGCGCTGCTGCAGGCCCTGGCGGCGGGGCAGGTGTGGATGCTGCTGTGGCAGGGCCAGGCCGGGTCGCCCGACGCGCAGTACGGGAACATGGAGGTCGAGGGCCTGGGCTACGCCCCGTGCGTGACCTCCGCGCCCGAGCTGGCCGCCAGCGGCTGGAACCGTGCCCACGAGGTCGTCGGCGGCCGGGAGATCGCCGCCGCGCTCTTCCCGGACCGCTGGGGTCTGTGGCTCAATCCGCACGCCCCCGGCGGCGGCGTCGGCATCCCCTGGGCGGACCTGCGCCGGATCGCGCTGGGCCTGGACCGGCTGCCCGCCGGGCCGCTGCGGATCAGCGAGCCGATGATCGAAATCCCGCAGTTCTACGCGCTGTTGGGGCAGAACGCCCATCACACCCCGGCCGTGCGCGCGCTGCGCAGGGCCTGGGTGCAGCCCGCTCTGGGCGCCCCGTACCTGGCCATCGGTCTGGATCTGTACGACAGCGGCCAGCAAGCGGTGGATGCGGTGCGGCTGATGATCCAGCAGTCCATCGGAGCGGTTCCGGAGGGGCTGCCCGTCTCCACCGTCGCGATGAGCGACGAGTACGACCCGGTCGGGATGTGGATGCGGGCCAACGCCCGGCCGTTCTTCGACCGTGACGCCTACGGCCGGGCGCCCGCGCCCGCGCCGTCCTACGGCTACGGCTACCCGCGCTCCTACTGATCTCGGCGCCCCGCCGCCGGCGGGCGAACTGACCATATAGGCCCCGCAGTTGGGCCTTTTTCCCATGCCTGTACCCACCGCTCACACGGCACACCTGTCCGTATAACGGAAGTCGGTGGGTCACATCACAGTTGCGCATCCTTTCCCCGCCAGGGCTGGTGAGTGATCGCGAATCGGATGAAGACTCCCCGCAACAAAGGGCTTCGGCCCTGTGTACGACCGCCTGAACGGGCGGCGTCACGGGAATGTCCGCGTCATCCGTACGACTTGCACCGCCTGCACCAGCGCACCGCCTGCACGTACCGCACCGCCTGTTGTACTTCCCGCACTTCTCGCACCATCCGCACCTGCGCACCATGCGAACGGACGCACCGCCGGTCCGTTTCGCACCCAATCGCACCAGTGATGTGAACCAGGCCGCACTCGCGGCAGCGTGGGCCGGCCGAAGCCGGCCGAGAGGGGTCAAAAGCACCGTGACCGCACCGATCGAGACCACCGGGGCGGCTGCTGAGGCGCAGCCGGAAGCGGTGCTGGAAGGCGTCGAGAGCAAGAAGATCGAGGGCCGTTCGCTCGGCCAGATCGCCTGGCTGCGTTTCAAGCGGGACAAGGTCGCCGTCGTCGGCGCCATCGTTGTCATCCTGCTCATCGTGATCGCGGCGCTCTCCCGGCCGATCCAGTCCTGGCTGGGCCTGGACCCCAACGCCTTCCACCAGGACCTCGTCGACCCCAACACCACCCTGCCGCTGGGCGACTTCGGCGGTATGAGCGCGGAGCACCCGCTCGGTGTGGACCCCAAGTTCGGCCGCGATCTGCTCGCCCGCGTACTGGAGGGCTCGTGGGTCTCGCTGATCGTGGCGTTCGGCGCCACGATGCTGTCGGTGGCCATCGGCACCGTCATGGGCGTCATCGCCGGCTTCTACCGCGGCCGGGTCGATGCCCTGATCAGCCGTCTGATGGACGTCTTCCTCGCCTTCCCGCTGCTGCTGTTCGCCATCGCCATCTCGGCCTCGCTGCAGGGCGGCGCGTTCGGCCTGACGGGACTGCCGCTGCACATCTCGGTCCTGATCTTCGTGATCGGCTTCTTCAACTGGCCCTACATGGGCCGGATCGTGCGCGCCCAGACGCTCTCGCTGCGCGAGCGGGAGTTCGTGGACGCGGCCCGCGGCATGGGCGCGCGCGGCATGTTCATCGTCTTCCGCGAGCTGCTGCCCAACCTCGCGGGCCCGGTCATCGTCTACTCGACCCTGCTGATCCCCTCCAACATCCTCTTCGAGGCGGCGCTGAGCTTCCTGGGCGTGGGTATCCAGCCGCCGCAGGCGTCCTGGGGCGGGATGCTCAACGAGGCGGTCAAGTTCTACGAGGTCGACCCCCAGTACATGCTCGTCCCCGGCCTGGCGATCTTCGTCACCGTGCTCGCCTTCAACCTGCTCGGCGACGGCCTGCGGGACGCGCTGGACCCGCGCAGCCGCTGACGCCGGTCCCACAGCCCATCTGCCCCACCCAAGAGTTTCCGACCAACGAAGGGGACACCGACCACCATGCGAAGGTCAGTTCCGGTCGCGACGATCGCGGCCATCACCAGTGCGGGCCTTTTGCTGGCCGGCTGCAGCGGGAGCAAAGGTTCCAAGGGCGAATCCGGGGAGGCCAACGCCGCCACCAAGGGCATCGTCAATGCCTCCGACGAAAAGGGCGGCACGGTCACCTACGCGATGAGCGACGCCCCGGAGTCCTTCGACCCGGGCAACACCTACTACGCGTTCATCTACAACTTCAGCCGCCTGTACGCGCGTCCGCTCACCACCTTCAAGCCGGGCCCCGGCGAGAAGGGCAACGAGCTGGTGCCGGACCTGGCCGAGTCGCTGGGCAAGTCCAGCGAGGGCGGCAAGGTCTGGACGTACAAGATCCGCAAGGGTCTGAAGTACGACGACGGCACCCCGATCACCGCCAAGGACGTCAAGTACGCGGTGGAGCGCAGCAACTTCGCGCGTGACGTGCTCTCGCTCGGGCCCAACTACTTCCAGAACCTGCTGGAGAACCCGGACGGCTACAAGGGCCCGTACAAGGACAAGGGCAAGGACCTGAAGTCCATCGAGACCCCGGACGACCACACCGTCGTCTTCCGCCTCAAGAAGGCGTTCGCGGAGTTCGACTACCTGGTCAGCGCCCCGCAGACCGCGCCGGTGCCGCAGGCCAAGGACAAGGGCGCGGACTACACCAAGCACGTGCTCTCCTCGGGCAGTTACAAGTTCGAGAGCTACGAGGAGGGCAAGCGCCTGACCCTGGTGCGCAACCCCAACTGGTCGGCCGCCACCGACCCGCTGCGCAAGCAGCTGCCGGACAAGATCGTGCTGAACCTGAAGGTCACCCAGTCCACCATCGACAAGGACCTCAAGGCCGGCAACACCCATATCGACCTGGCGGGCCGCGGCGTGGACGCGCAGACCCAGGCCCAGCTGCTGACCGACTCCAAGGAGAAGGGCAACACCGACAACGCCTTCGGGCAGCGCCTGGTCTACACCGCGATCAACACCACGGCCAAGCCGTTCGACAAGCTCGACTGCCGCAAGGCCGTTCAGCTGGCGATCGACAAGAAGGCCGTGCAGACCTCGCTCGGCGGCCCGGTGCGCGGCGAACTGGCCTCCACGATCCTGCCCAACGACCTGGCCGGATACCAGAAGTTCGACCTGTACCCGCAGAAGTACAACGGCTCCAAGCTGGACCTGACCGAGGCCAAGAAGCTGTGGGACAAGTGCGGCGCCGGCAACATCTCCACCACCATCCTGGCCCGCAGTGACCGCCAGGACGAGGTGGACGCGGCGACCGCCGTGCGCGACTCCCTCAAGGGCCTGGGCATCACCGTCAACATCCAGAAGTACCCCACCGGCAAGTACTTCTCGGACTACGCGGGTGTGCCGAAGTTCAACGAGAAGAACAACGTCGGTCTGATCATGATGCAGTGGGGCTCGGACTTCCCGACCGGCTTCGGCTATCTGAACCAGATCCTCAACGGCAAGGCCATCAGCCAGTCCGGCAACACCAACCTCTCGCAGATCGACGACCCGCAGATCAACAAGCTGCTGGACGAGGCCATCACCAACCTCGACAAGGGCGCCCGCGAGAAGACGTACGCCGAGATCGACAAGAAGGCGATGGAGCAGGCCGTCATCGTCCCGCTGACCTACTTCAAGGTCCTGATGTACCGCTCGCCCAAGGCCACCAACCTCGTCTCCACCTCGGCCTTCAGCGGTCAGTACGACTACCTCAACGTCGGCGTCAAGAAGTAGCCCTCCCGCAAGCGCAGGAAGCCCCGGAAGGAAGGTGAAGGCATTGGTGCCGCGGACCGGCCCCGGCCGGAGCGCGGCACCGACGCCGAGTTCCCGTGTTCTCGTACATCATCCGCAAGGTGATCAGCGCAGTGATTCTGCTGCTGATCGTCAGCGCGGTCACCTTCGGCATCTTCTTCCTGCTGCCGAAGCTGGCCGGGCAGACCACCGACCAGCTCGCCCAGCAGTACATCGGCAAGGCCCCCAGCAAGGCCGACATCCTCGCGGTGAAGAGGAACCTCGGCCTGGACAAGCCGCTGTACGAGCAGTACTGGGACTTCCTCAAGGGCATTTTCGTCGGCGTCGACTACAAGTTCGGCCCCACGAAGGCACGTTGTGAGGTGCCGTGCTTCGGCTACTCCTTCAAGACCCACCTGGAGGTCTGGCCCGAGATCCAGTCCCGGCTCCCGGTGACCGCCTCCCTGGCCTTCGGTGCCGCCGTGGTGTGGCTGGTCTCCGGCGTCGCCACCGGCGTGCTCTCCGCGCTGCGCCCCGGCTCCGTCTTCGACCGCGCGGCCATGGGCATCGCGCTGGCCGGCGTCTCGCTGCCGATGTTCTTCACCGGCGCCCTGGCACTGGCCCTGTTCACCTATCAGTGGCCCATCTTCGAGCGCAGTGATTACGTACCACTGACCGATGATCCCTTCCTGTGGGCCAGAACCCTCGTCCTGCCCTGGGTGACGCTGGCCTTCCTCTACTCCGCGCTCTACGCCCGGCTCACCAGAGCGGGCATGCTGGAGACGCTGAGCGAGGACTACATCCGCACCGCCCGCGCCAAGGGCCTGCGCGAGCGCAAGGTCGTGGTACGGCACGGCCTGCGGGCCGCCCTCACCCCGATCATCACGGTCTTCGGCATGGACCTGGGCCTGCTGCTGGGCGGCGCGCTCATCACCGAACAGGTCTTCTCCCTCAAGGGAGTCGGCGCCTTCGCGGTCCAGTCGATCACCGACAACGACCTGCCGAACATCCTCGGCGTCACCCTGCTCGCCGCCTTCTTCATCGTCATTTGCAACACGCTGGTGGACGTCCTGTACGCCGCCGTCGACCCGCGGGTGAGGCTGTCGTGAACAACCTGAACAAGACCGGTGCCGCGGTGGGCGAGCCGACGGCCGCCGACTCCGCGCCGCCCACCGCCTTCCTGGAAGTGCGCGACCTCAAGGTGCACTTCTCCACCGACGACGGTGTGGTCAAGTCCGTGGATGGGCTCACCTTCCAGCTGGAGAAGGGCAAGACCCTCGGCATCGTCGGCGAGTCCGGCTCCGGCAAGTCGGTGACCTCGCTGGCCGTGATGGGGCTGCACCGCGCCTCGCGCCAGCAGCGCGCCAAGGTACGGATGACCGGGGAGATCTGGCTGGACGGGCAGGAGCTGGTCGGCGCCGACCCGGACGAGGTGCGCCGGCTGCGCGGCCGCGAGATGGCCATGATCTTCCAGGACCCGCTCTCCGCGCTGCACCCCTTCTACACGGTGGGCCAGCAGATCGTGGAGGCCTACCGGGTCCACAACGACGTCGACAAGAAGACCGCGCGCAAGCGGGCCGTGGAGATGCTGGACCGGGTCGGCATCCCGCAGCCCGACAAGCGCGTGGACGACCACCCGCACCAGTTCTCCGGCGGTATGCGCCAGCGCGCCATGATCGCCATGGCGCTGGTCAACAACCCCGAACTGCTCATCGCGGACGAGCCGACCACCGCCCTGGACGTCACCGTCCAGGCACAGATCCTGGACCTGATCCGCGATCTGCAGAAGGAGTTCGGCTCCGCGGTCATCATCATCACCCACGACCTGGGCGTGGTCGCCGAGCTGGCGGACGACCTGCTGGTGATGTACGGCGGCCGGTGCGTGGAGCGCGGCCCGGCCGAGAAGGTCTTCTACCACCCCCAGCACCCCTACACCTGGGGCCTGTTGGGGTCGATGCCGCGCATCGACCGGGAGCAGACCGAGCGGCTGATCCCGGTCAAGGGATCGCCGCCCAGCCTGATCAACATCCCCTCCGGCTGCGCTTTCAACCCGCGCTGCCCCTACGCCGACGTGCCCAAGGACAACGTCACCCGGACCGTCCGTCCCGAGCTGCGCGAGTCGGCGGACGGGCACTACTCCGCCTGCCATATGTCGCAGGAGGAGCGGGAGCGTATCTGGACCGAAGAGATTGCGCCGAAGCTGTGACCCAGACCGACCAGAGCAAGCAGATCCCGCCGCAGAAGACGGCCGAGGAGGACGCAAAGCCGCTGCTGCGGGTGCGCGGCCTGCAGCGGTACTTCCCCATCACCAAGGGCCTGCTCAAGCGCCAGGTGGGCGCGGTGCAGGCGGTGGACGGCATCGACTTCGAGGTGCGCCCGGGGGAGACGCTGGGCGTGGTCGGCGAGTCCGGCTGCGGCAAGTCGACGATGGGCCGGCTGATCACGCGGCTGGACGAACCCACCGGCGGCAGCGTCGAGTTCGAGGGCCAGGACATCACCCATCTGTCCATGGGCAAGCTGCGCCCGATGCGCCGCGACGTACAGATGATCTTCCAGGACCCGTACGGGTCGCTGAACCCGCGGCACACCGTCGGCGGCATCATCGGCACCCCCTTCCGCCTCCAGGGCATCGAGCCCGAGGGCGGGGTCAAGAAGGAGGTGCAGCGGCTGCTGGAGCTGGTGGGCCTGAGCCCGGAGCACTACAACCGCTATCCGCACGAGTTCTCCGGCGGCCAGCGCCAGCGCATCGGCATCGCCAGGGCGCTGGCGCTCAGGCCCAAGCTGGTGGTGGCCGACGAGCCGGTCTCCGCGCTGGACGTCTCCATCCAGGCGCAGGTGGTCAACCTCATGGACGACCTCCAGGAGGAACTCGGCCTGACGTACGTGATCATCGCGCACGACCTGTCGGTCATCCGGCACGTCTCGGACCGGATCGCGGTGATGTACCTCGGCAAGATCGTGGAGATCGGCGAGCGCACCTCGCTGTACGAGACGCCGATGCACCCGTACACCAAGGCGCTGATGTCCGCGGTGCCGGTGCCCGACCCCAAGCGGCGCACCCAGCGCGACCGCATCCTGCTCAAGGGCGATGTGCCCTCGCCGATCAACCCGCCCTCCGGCTGCCGGTTCCGTACCCGCTGCTGGAAGGCGACCGAGGTGTGCACGACCACGGAGCCGCCGCTCGCCGCACTCAGGACCGGCCACCAGGTGGCCTGTCACCACCCGGAGAACGTGCCGGAGGGGGCTGCGGCAGAAGGGGCAAAGGAGTCAGCTGTGACCGAAAGTGAAGCGAGCAAGGCCCCAACTGATCAGTAGTGCATGACAAGTTGGCAAAATCCTGAGTGAAATGTGACGGGAGGGTGCAGAGTCGGCGCGGTTGCTCAAGAGACAGCTGTCTCTTGACGTCACGATCGCGCGCTAGAAGGGACGGCTCATGGCACTCTCCCGATCGGCACGTCGCACCACCCGTCTGCTCTCCCTGGCCACCGCGGCGGCCTCGGCCTTCACCATCGCCGCCGCCCCGGGCAGCTCACCCGGCTCCCCGGGCGCGGGCGACCCCTACTTCCCCAACCTGGGCAACGGCGGCTACGACGCCCTGCACTACGACCTCGGCGTCAGCTACGACCCCGAGAGCGGCCTGCTGGACGGGCGCACGACCCTGACCGCCCGCGCCACCCGTACGTTGAGTGCCTTCAACCTCGACCTGCACAAGCTCAAGGTCGACTCGGTCACGGTGAACGGGAAGAAGGCCGCCTTCACCAGATCCGGCGACGAGATCACCGTCACCCCCGCGTCCCGCCTGGCCAAGGGGAAGAAGTTCACCGTCAAGGTCGCCTACGGCGGGATACCCCTGCCGCTGAGCGGCCCCATCGTCTTCGGCTCCGACTACGGCTGGATGAAGACCAAGGACGGCGTCTTCGTGGCCTGCGAGCCCAACGCCGCCTCCACCTGGTTCCCCTCCAGCGACCACCCGGGCGACAAGGCGACGTACGACATCCGCATCGACGCCCCCAAGGGCCTGACCGGCGTCTCCAACGGGCGGCTGGTCAGCTCCTACGACAAGGGCGGGCGCTCCTACTTCCACTGGCGCGAGAAGAAGCCGATGGCCACGTACCTGGCCACCGCCACCATCGGCAGGTTCGACGTGCGCACCGGCACCACGCCCGGCGGCGTGCCCATCTATGTCGCCGTCGACCCGACGCTGCCCACCGGGAACGTGGACATCTACGGCATCACCGCCGAGGCCACCGACCACTGGTCCAAGATCTTCGGTCCCTATCCGTTCGAGGAGACGGGCGCGATCGTGGACGACATGCCGCAGGCCGGATTCTCCCTGGAGGTGCAGACCAAGCCGGTCTACTCGGCCGTGCGCAGCGAGGCCACCATCGTCCACGAGATCGCCCACCAGTGGTTCGGCGACTCGGTCTCGGTCAAGCAGTGGAAGAACATCTGGCTCAACGAGGGGTTCGCCTCGTACGCGGTGTGGCTGTGGGACGAGCACAAGGGGCGCCGCACGGCGCACGAGGCCTTCCTGAACGCCTACAACTCCCGCCCCGCCGACTCCCCGTTCTGGAAGACCAAGGTCTCCGACCCGCAGCGCGACACCATGTTCGCGAGCGCGGTCTACCAGCGGGGCGCCATGACGCTGCAGGCGCTGCGCGAGCGCATCGGGGACCAGGCGTTCTTCAACCTGCTGCCCACCTGGACCCGGCAGCACCGCTACGGCAACGCCACCACCGAGCAGTTCATCGATCTCGCCGAGAAGATCTCCGGGCAGGACCTGGGCGACCTGTTCGCCACCTGGCTGGACACGACGTCCAAGCCGCCGCTGCCGCAGGGCTCCTGACGGCCCTGCCCGGGATCCTCGTGGGGTCGCCTCATGGGCGCTGAGTAGGGCGCTGTGTAGGGCGGCTTCGTGGGGGGCTACTTGCTTTTGAGCGGCTGCGGGCGCGGCAGGTGGAAGCCGAAGTAGACCGCGCCCATCCGCAGGGCGAAGACCAGCCCCGCCGAGACCACCGCGGCGGGGTTGGCGCCCGCCCCGAGGTGGTGCAGCGCCAGGTAGCAGGCGCCGCCGGCCAGCGCGGCGATCGCGTACACGTCCTCGCGCAGCAGCAGCGGCGGGAACTCCCCGCACAGCACATCGCGGATGACCTCGCCCGCGACCCCGGTCAGCACCGACAGGATGATCACGGCGAGCGGGGTGGCGCCCGCGTCGATGGCCGCGCGGGCGCCGATCACGGTGACCACGGCGAGCCCGATGGCGTCGACGACCAGCAGCGATTTACGGGGCAGGGACCAAAAGCGCAGATAGATGATGGTGCCCACACCGACGCAGATGATGACGGTGAGCAGGACCCAGTCGTGGGTCCAGTACAGCGGGTGGCGGTTCAGGATCAGATCGCGCAGCGTTCCGCCCGAGATGGACGCGGCGAAGGCGAGCACCAGCCCGCCGAAGGGGTCCATGTTGGCGCGGTAGGCGGCCAGCACCCCGCTCGCGGCGAAGGCGGAGACGCCGACCAGGTAGAGCACGTGAAGCATGGGCCCATGATCTCAGGCCATGGGTCGGGTTCCGGCCACCGTCCGTATACGGAGGCCGGTACGGGCCGCGTGCGGTTGCCGCCCCTTGCCGGGGGTGGCCCTCCACGTCACGCCAGCTGAGGCGGCTCCATGATCCCCAGCTGGGCGAGCAGGGTCGCGCAGTCGTAGAACAGCTCCCCGGCCACGATCCGCCCTTGCCGGTCGTAGGTCAGCACCTCGCAGAAGGGCACGTCCACCCGCTTGTGGGTGGGCGCGACGCCCGGCAGCGGCCGCCCGTCGTTGCGGCCGCGCGCGTGGAAGAGGCAGACGGTGTGGCACCCGGCGTCCAGATACCGCGGCTGTTCGGCCCGGCCGTCCGGATAGGCCGCGCCCCACTGCCGCATATGGTCCGCGATCTCTCCCAGGCCCTTGAGGGTGGTGCGCTGCCCGTGGTCGGTGTAGCTCGCGTCGTCGGCGAACAGGGTCCGGGCGCCGGACCAGTCGCGCCGGTTGAAGCACCGGGTGAGTTCCTGGTGCGTGGCGAGATGGCCGGCGGTACGGCCGGGGCGGGGGCTCAGCAGCCCGGGTCCGGCGTCGGCGGCGCACACCTCATGGTCGTTACGGCTCACGTGGCTGCCCATGGTCCGCCTCCCCGCGGCGGTGAGCTGATGCGATGCGCCCAGCATCGCACCGGGGCCGGCGCGGTCAAGGCCGGCGGGGTCGTTGAGCCGTTCACTACCGGCGGGTAACTTTTCGGTGTAGCGTGCCGTACATGGCACAGGTGACCATAGGTAACAGTGAGTTCGACCGCGATACCGCCGTCGTGCGCCGCGCCCCGGGGATCTACGACGCCCGGCTCTCCGAAGGCTGGACCATCATCCGCGCGGTCAACGGCGGCTATCTGCTGGCGACCGCGGCCCGCGCGCTGGGCGACGCCCTGCCGCACCCCGACCCCTTCTCGGTCACCGCCCACTACCTCACACCGTCCGTGCCGGGCCCGGCCGTCATCCGCACCCAGACCGTACGGGCCGGGCGCACCATGTCCACCGGCACCGCCAGCCTCGTCCAGTTCGAGGAGGACGGCACCGAGGTCGAGCGGCTGCGCCTGCTGGCCTCCTACGGCGACCTGTCCGCCCTGCCCGACGACGTCCGTACCAGCGCCAAGCCCCCGGCGATCCCGCCCTACGAGCACTGCCTGGGCGCCGACAGCGCCCCCGAAGGCACGTCCGCCATCCCCGGCAGCTCCGCGATCGCCGGCCGCCTGGACCTGCGGCTGGACCCGGCCACCGCGGGCTGGGCCGTCGGCGCGCCCTCGGGCAAGGGTGAGATGCGGGCCTGGTTCGGGCTGGCCGACGGGCGCGACCCCGACCCGCTCTCGCTGCTGCTGACGGTGGACGCCCTGCCGCCCACCGCCTTCGAACTGGGCCTGCGCGGCTGGGTGCCCACCGTCGAACTCACCACCCACATCCGCAGCCGCCCCGCCCCCGGCCCGCTGCGGGTGGCCATCACCACGCGCAATGTGGCGGGCGGCTTCCTGGAGGAGGACGCCGAGGTCTGGGACAGCCAGGACCGCCTGGTGGCCCAGTCCCGCCAGCTGGCCCGCGCGCCGCTGGCCGGCTGAGGGCCTGTCCTGGGGAGGGTCAGGTCAGCGGTGTGCGTCCCAGCCACGCCGCCAACTGCTCGTGCACATCGGCCCCTTCGGGCACGGTTTGTACGGGGCCGAAGGGTACGCCCTCGCCCCGCCGGTCCGCTGCCAGTGACAGGCGGGCGACATCCAGGGCGACGCGCCCCAGCTCCGGGTCGAGCTGTCCGGGGCGGCCGAGCGCCTGCCACAGGTCCCAGGTGTGTGTCACGGTCTCCATCAGCGCAACGCCCAGCGCCATGCGCAGCGGCGGCGATCCCCAGGGCAGGGTGACCACGGTGTCCAGCGGGGTCTGTGCGACGGTGCGCGCGAGGCGCTCCTGGGCGTCCGTGTAGGCCTTGGCGTAGCCGTCGTCCGGTACGGCCCGGGGGTCGGCGGGCAGGTCGGCCAGGGCCCCGCCCGCGGTGGCGTGGGTGAAGCGCAGGGCGCCGCCGACGAGGTGCCCGAGCAGCTGCCGTACGTCGAACTCGGCGCAGGGCGTGCGGGATTCGAGCTGATCGGGCCGTACGGAGGCGATCAGCCGGGCCGCCTGCTCCGCGGCGCGCTCGCGCAGCGCGCGGGCGTCGAAGGTCCGGGGGTCAAAGGTGTGGGTGTTCATGGCGCAGACCCTGCCGCGAAAACCTGACACCCTCCGTCATATTCACAATCCGGGTGCGAGCCGGCTGTGCCCCGCAGGGGCGCGGGACCGCGTCGGTATGCGGCTGCGCCGCGTGGGCGCGACCGGCCACGGCGCGCCCGCAGCGGACGGCGCACCGCGGGCCCGGCGGCCCGCTCAGCGCAGGAACCGCGCCACCGCGCCCGCCAGTTCCGCGGGAGCGTCCAGCGGTACGAGATGCCCCGCCCCCTCGATGAGCCGCAGCCGCGCGCCGGGGATCAGTGAGGCCAGCTCGCGGGCCTTGGCCACCGGGATCCAGGTGTCCTCGGTGCCCCAGCACACCAGCGTGGGCACCGGGATCTCCCCGTAGCGCCCCTGGATCTCGTCGGTGAAGCGCTGGTCGTTGAGCTGGATCTGGCGGTAGAAGGCGGGGCGCCCCTCCTCGGTGCACCAGGGCTCGACGAGCTCCTCCAGTACGGCAGGGGGCAGCCCGGGGTGGCTGGCGGAGCTGACGTACTCCCGTACCAGCGCCCGGTGCAGGGCGGGCGGCAGCTGGCCGAAGACCTCGGCGTGCGCGCCGAGCAGGCGGTAGGCGGGGGAGCCCCAGGGGGCGAGGGCGACCGGATCGACGAGGGCGAGGCGGCGGTAGCGGGCGCCGTGCAGGAGGTGGGCGCGCAGCGCCACGCAGCCGCCGAAGTCATGGGCGACGACGGCGGGTTGGTCCAGCCCCCAGTGCGCGAGCAGCTCGGTGAAGACGCGCCCCTGCGCCGCGAGGGAGACGTCCTGCCCGGCGAACTTCCCGGAGGCCCCGTACCCCGGCATGTCCCAGACGAAGACGCGGTGGTGCCCGGCGAGCGCGTGGGCCACGTCCTGCCAGACGCGGGAGGAGAACGGGGTGCCGTGCAGGAGGACGACGGGCGGGGCGTCGGGCGCTCCCCATCGCGCCCAGCGCACCTCGCCGCAGGAGCTGGTGAACGTGCGGTCCAGGAGCCACGGTGTCATGACCATAATGCTAGTGACTCCTTACCTGCGCGTCGAGAGCGACGGCCGTGCGGGGCGGTGCCGCCCCGCCCACCCCGGGGGCGCCTCCGCGCGCCGGGCATGCGCCCCCGGCGCGCGCGGGAGCCGCTCGTAGAATCGTGCGCACCATGGTTTACCTCGATCACGCCGCCACCACTGCGATGCTGCCGGAGGCGGTGCAGGCGATGACCGCCCAGCTGACCGTCACCGGCAACGCCTCCTCGTTGCACGCCGCGGGCCGGCGGGCCCGGCGCACCGTCGAGGAGGCGCGCGAGTCCCTCGCCCGCTCGCTCGGCGCCCGCCCCAGCGAAGTCGTCTTCACCTCCGGCGGCACCGAGGCCGACAACCTCGCCGTCAAGGGCCTGTACTGGGCCCGCAGGGACGCCGACCCGGCCCGTACCCGCCTGCTCGCCAGCCCCGTCGAGCACCACGCCGTCATGGACGCGGTCGAGTGGCTGGCCGAGCACGAGGGCGCGCGCGTGGAGTGGCTGCCGGTCGACCCGCTCGGCCGGGTGCACCCGGAGGCGCTGCGCGAGGCCATCGCCCGCGATCCCGACGATGTCGCGCTGGCCACCGTCATGTGGGCCAACAACGAGATCGGCACGATCATGCCGGTGCGCGAACTGGCCGAGGTGGCGGCGGAGTTCGGCGTTCCGCTGCACGCGGACGCGGTCCAGGCCTTCGGGCAGATCGAGGTGGACTTCGCCGCCAGCGGGCTGGCCGCCATGACCGTCTCCAGCCACAAGATCGGCGGGCCGTACGGCATCGGGGCGCTGCTGCTGGGCCGCGAGTACACCCCCGTCCCCGTCCTGCACGGCGGCGGCCAGGAGCGGCACGTCCGCTCCGGCACGCTCGACACCCCCGCCGTCGCCGCCTTCGCCGCCGCGGGCCGGCACGCGGCCGAGCACCGCGAGGAGTTCGCCCGCGGGATCGGCGCGCTGCGCGACGACCTCGTCAAGGCCGTACGGGCCGCGGCCCCCGACGCCGTCCTGGGCGGCGACCCGGACCCGTCGGGCCGGCTGCCCGCCAACGCGCACTTCTCCTTCCCCGGCTGCGAGGGCGACTCTCTGCTGCTGCTCCTGGACGCGCAGGGCATCGAGTGCTCGACGGGCTCGGCCTGCACCGCCGGGGTCGCCCAGCCCAGCCACGTACTCCTGGCCACGGGAATGGACCCGGACCTGGCCCGCGGCACGCTGCGCTTCTCGCTGGGGCACACCTCCACCGCCGCGGACGTGGCGGCGCTGGCGGAGGCGATCGGGCCGGTGGTGGAGCGGGCGCGCAGCGCGGGCCTGAGCTGAGCGCCGGAAGCCGTGAGGGCCGCGCCCCGTCTCAGGGGATCAGACCGCCCACGAAGTCGATCGTGAGCATCCACCACGGGTCGGCGCCCGTGCCGAACGCGGTGGCCAGGGTGTATCCCACGGCCGCGTCCTGCGCGGTGGCCTTCCGGTCCGTGGCCCACTCGGCGCCCGCCGCGCCGTTGCCGGCCGAAGTGAAGCTCCCCACGCGGCGGTTGTCGCGCAGCAGCCGGCTGCCCGCCACGGAGTCGGGGACCAGGCGGTAGGAAACGCCCTGGCACGTCACGTCCACCCGGAAGGAGCGGCGCAGCAGCCGCCCGCGCGCGGGGAGGATGCGCACCGACCGGTTGTCGACGCACAGCGCCAGCCCCTCGCCGCTGCGCGTCCCGATGGGCACGTGCTTGTTCTTCTTCGCCGTGGGCAGGCGCCGCAGGGTCGCCGGCGGGATCTGCTCGCCGTGCACGGACAGCTCCCCGGCGGCGCTGTCCAGCAGCAGCGAGATCTGACCGAAGCGGGGGTCCTCGACGAGGACGGGGGAGGGGGCCGGTCGCGGTGCCGTGGTCATCGCGGTGTCCTTCGCTAGTACCTGCTCATGGTCGTGTCCCGTAGCGGTGGCGTGCCCGTCGGCCGGGCGCGGGGCGGTGCGCTCATGCCGCCCCGGCGCCCGCCCCCGCCTTTCCGGCTCCAGCCTCCCGTACGAGCCTGAGATAGCGCTGCCATTGCCAGTGCGGACCGGGGTCGGTGTGGTCCGTGCCCGGCACCTCCACATGCCCCACGATGTGCTCGCGGTCCACGGGGATGCCGTAGCGGCGGCAGATCCCGGCGGTCAGCCGCGCCGAGGCGCGGTACATCGCGTCGGTGAAGTCGCCGGGGCGGTCCACGAAGCCCTCGTGCTCGATGCCGATGCTGCGCTCGTTGAAGGCGCGGTTGCCCGCGTGGTACGCCACGTCCAGCTCGCGGATCATCTGCGCCACATGGCCGTCCTTGCGTACGACATAGTGCGCGGCGGCACCGTGCAGCGGATCGCGGAAGACCTTCAGGGCGACCGGGAAGCTGCCCTGGACGACATGGATGACGACCCGGTCGACGGTGTAGTCGGCCGGGCGGTCGGCCCGCCGCAGGTTCGCGGGGGAGGCGGCCACCCACTGGGCGCCCGCGAAGTCCACCTCGCCCTCCCTGCGCGGCCGGTCCACGCCGGGCAGGCGGTACCACCACCGCGACAGCGGCCCGCGCGCCAGATACGTCCCCGTTCCCGCGGCCACCACGCCGCCGCCCCCGATCAGCAGGGCCCGTCTGCCGATGCCCCTCCGGGGCGCCCGGTCAGCCGTTTCGTCAGCCTCTCCCATGCGCTGGATAACGCTTACGGGCCCGTCCGCGGTTCCGTCTACTCTTGAAGGGCTATGACGACTGACGCCCCCCGCCGCCTCCGCGTGCTCGCCGCCATGTCCGGCGGTGTCGACTCCGCCGTTGCCGCCGCCCGAGCCGCCGAGGCCGGCCACGACGTGACCGGCGTGCACCTCGCGCTCTCCGAGAACCCCAAGTCCTTCCGTACGGGCGCCCGGGGCTGTTGCACCATCGAGGACTCGCACGACGCCCGCCGGGCCGCCGACGTCATCGGCATCCCCTTTTACGTCTGGGACCTGGCCGAGCGCTTCCGCGAGGACGTGGTCGAGGACTTCTTCGCGGAGTACGAGGCGGGGCGCACGCCCAACCCCTGTCTGCGCTGCAACGAGAAGATCAAGTTCGCGGCCCTCCTGGACAAGGCCCTCGCGCTGGGCTTCGACGCGGTCTGCACCGGCCACTACGCCACCGTGGTGGTCAACGAGGACGGCAGCCGCGAGCTGCACCGCGCCTCCGACATGGCCAAGGACCAGTCCTATGTGCTGGGCGTGCTGGACGAGAAGCAGCTGGCGCACGCCATGTTCCCGCTCGGCGACACCCTCACCACCAAGGCCGAGATCCGCGAAGAGGCCGCCCGCCGCGGCCTGTTCGTGGCCAAGAAGCCCGACAGCCACGACATCTGCTTCATCGCCGACGGCGACACCCAGGCCTTCCTGGCCAAGCGCCTGGGCAGTGCCGAGGGCGACATCGTGGACGAGGCGGGCAACAAGCTCGGCACCCACGAGGGCGCGTACGGCTTCACCATCGGCCAGCGCAAGGGCCTGCGCATCGGCACCCCCGCGCCGGACGGCAAGCCCCGCTACGTCCTGGACATCTCCCCGGTGAACAACACCGTCACCGTCGGCCCGGCCGCCTCCCTGGACGTGACGGCCCTGACCGCCGTCAAGCCCCGCTGGTGCGGCACGCCCCCGGCCTCGGGCCCGGCCTCCTACACCGCCCAGCTGCGCGCCCACGGCGAGGAGACCGAGGTCACCGCGGAGTTCGTGGACGGCGCTGAGCTGCGGGTCGCCTTCGCCGAGCCGGTCCGCGGCGTCGCCCCCGGCCAGGCCGTCGTCCTGTACGACGGGACCCGCGTGGTGGGCTCGGCGACGATCGCCACGACACAGCGGGTGCCGTCCGCGGCGTGACCTGCCCGCCAGGGTCTTCCGGCCCGCTCGCCAGGGCGCTTCTGCGGCCCGCCGCCTTCGTGGCGGCGGGCCGTTGCGCTGAGCGGGAGCTTCCGCATACCGGCCGGAAGGTTTTCTTTCAACGGGAAACTATCGGAACGTGGAACTCCGTTTGCCTGTCGTGTCGGCGGCGGAAATTCCTCCCCGTGATTTCCTTAATTCCTCGTCAAGGTGATGTTGCTCCCTTGATCACCCCCTTGTCCGAGCACTTGTCCGTGTGCATACTAAATTTCTGCGTGCGGACGATCTTGGCGAGCAGGTAAGAACAGGGGCAGTGATGTGATTCGTGTCACGAGGGCGTTTTCCTTGGAGATGCGCCGGAGCTGACAAATCAACAGCCCGAGCGGGCCGGCGGAGTGACCGGCTCCATCACAATCGGTGCGGCCCCCTCTCCGCCGCTCCCTGCCATTCCCCCCTCAGTGGCGCGTGGTGAGGCAGTGGAACTCCGACCTACTACCCGACGGCGCCTGCCGAGTGCTGCGGAAAAGAAGGGCGTAGATGTTAACCAACTCTTCACCGGAGACACTGCGGGAAGTGCTGCCGGACGCGCTCACCGTCCTCAACACGCGCAGTGTGGTGCGAAATTACGCACCGGAGCCGGTAGACGACGCGCTCATCCAGCGATTGCTCGAAGCGATGCTGGCGGCGCCGACCGCGTCCAACCGACAGGCGTGGTCCTTCACCGTGGTGCGCAAGCCCGCCAGTGTCCGCCGGATACGGGCGTTCTCCCCGGGCGTTCTGGGAACCCCGGCATTCTTCGTCGTGGCCTGTGTCGACAGGAGCCTGACCGACAACCTGTCGCCGAAGCTCTCGCAGACGATCTACGACACCAGCAAGCTCTGCGTGGCCATGGCGGTGGAGAACCTGCTCCTGGCCGCCCACGCGTTCGGCCTGGGCGGATGCCCGGTCGGCAGCTTCCGGTCCGAGATCGTGAAGATGCTGCTGAACATCCCGGAACACATCGAGCCGATGCTGGTCGTCCCCATCGGCCGCCCCGCGAAAGAAGTCGTCCCGTCCGAGCGTCGCAACAAGAATGAGGTCGTGAGCTATGAAGCCTGGGGAAACGGTGCTGCCGCCCCGACTGCGTGAGGACATCGCCCTCCTCGCCGTCTATCTCCTGAGCAGCGGGCGCGGGCTTCTGGACGAGCCTGCCGACTACGGGATCTACCGGTGCACCGACGGTGCCCGGCGCGCCCTCGGACTCCTGGAGGAACACGGAATCAGCACGCCCCAGCTGTCCGCGGTCCGCGACCGCCTGGACGAGGTCATGTTCGCGCCGATGGGCGGGGACAAGGACATGGGAACGATTCTGGACGAGCTGTGTCACCAGATGGCGGTCGCGCTTCCCGAAATCGAGACCCCCTGACGGCTGTTCAAGCGATCCAAAGGACTGCAGGACATGCAAACTGGCTTAGCTCCGGATATCTCCCATGACATGCGGGAGGAATCACTCAACGACAAGAGCCTGGAAATCCGTCGGCGCGGGGAGCACGCCCTCATCGGGATAAGTGCTGGAAACAGCTATTTCAATCAGCAGCGCCTCATTTCGCTGCTGCAATGGGCCGGGCAGAATTTCTCCGATGTCGATGTCGTCTATGTGGACACGCATATCGACGCGATGCTGATCGCGGACGGCCGCTCCGCCGAGGACGCCGAGAGATCCGTGAAAAGAACTCTCAAGGACCTGCGGCGCAGAATCCGGCGCTCGCTGGAGAGCGTGGGACCCGATATCACCCGGTTCCGCGTCCGGGCGCTGTCCGAGCTCCAGGAGACCCCGGAGTACCGGGCCGTGCGCGCCCGTACGGACCGCGCCTTCGAGGAGGACCGGGACTTCGCCTCGGTCTGCGAGCAGATGGTGCGCGCCGTCGTGACGAACCGGCCGGGGGAGGAGGCGGGGATCACCGAGCAGCACCTGCAGGCCGGACTGAGCTACGTCATGGCCGAGGCCCCGCTCTTCGTCGACTCCCCGGGCGTCTTCTCGGTGGGCTCCTCGGTGCTCTGCTACCACATCCGTACCCCGATCACGGAGCACCTCGCCAAGCAGGAGACCGGCTTTCGCGCCGCTCCCGAGCAGGCGTACGTGGTCGTCAGGCCGCGGGAGTACCCGGCGTAGCCGTACCGACGGCAGGCGCGGTGCGAGCCGGCGGGGAGGTCCTTGGGGGCCGCTCCGCCGGCTCTGCGCTGTGCCCGGTGAACTGCCCCTCCCGGGACCTGACGGCTTCCGGTCCGGCACCTGACCACTGCCCCGTCCGGCACCTGGCGGGCCCCCGACCTGACAAATGTCATGCCGAGGACGGGACAGTCGCTTCTGCCGGTGCGCGGGGGCCGGAGGCGAAGCTGTACGCGTCGGACCGCACCACGCGAACAGGGACCCGGGGGAGCACCTCATGAGCAAGGCCACCACCAGCCGCCGCAACCCGCTGCTGGAGAGTTTCACGCCGCTGATCGTGGACGCCGCGCTCCCCATCGGCGCGTACTACCTCCTCAGCAAGGGGTTCGGGATGGGGACGGTGGCGGCGCTGGGCTGGAGCAGTGTGCTGCCGGCGGCCCGGACGCTCTGGGGCATCGTCAAGGAGCGCACGCTCAACGGGCTGGCCCTGCTGATCCTGGCCACCAACATCGTCAGCCTGCTGCTGGCCTCGGTCACCGGCGACGCCCGTCTGATGCTCGCCAAGGACAGCGCCGTGAGCAGCGTCATCGGCATCGCGGTCGTGGTCTCGGCGTTCGGGAGGCGGCCGCTGATGACGGCCGGGCTCAAGCCCTGGGTCACCAAGGGGGACGCGGCGCGGACGGCGGCCTGGGACCGGCTGCTGGCAGGGTCGGCGCGGTTCCGGCGCTTTGAGCGGGTCTTCTCCCTGATATGGGGCGGCGCGCTCGTGGCCGAGTGCGTGGCCAAGGTGATCGGCGCGTACACCCTCCCCGTCGACACGATGGTGTGGCTGGGCACGGTGATCCTCATCGTCGCGATTCTGCTGGCCATGGTCGTCGCCGGAGGGGCGGCGGCCGACCCGATGGAGAAGATGGTCGCGGCCGAGGCGGCGGCCGGCGCGGCGAGCGCCCTGGAGGACGGACGGCAGGCCGCGGCGGCGTCCGCGGAGACACCGGCCGCCGGTACGAAGGCTGGCGCGGGCGCGGGGGCCGGAATCTGATGCGCCGTCAGGGCATCAATTACGACACGGGGTTCAGCCCCGACGGGGACGGCACCTCCCGTACGGCCTGGGACCCGGCGGTGGTGCGGCGCGAGATGCGGGTCATCGCCCGCGAGCTGCACTGCGACGCCGTCCGGATCTCCGGCGGCGACGCGGACCGGCTCACGACGGCGGCCGAGGCGGCGGCCGCCGAGGGGCTGGAGATCTGGTTCGCGCCCTTCCCGTGCGAGCTGACGCGAGAAGAACTGCTCGGCTTCCTCGCCGACTGCGCGCGGCGGGCCGAGCGGCTGCGGGCCGCCGGAGCCGAGGTGGTGTTCGTCGCCGGATGCGAGATCAGCATGTTCAACCCGGGCTTCCTGGCGGGGGAGGGCCTCTACGGGCGGATGAACGCCCTGTTGGGCGCCGGCGAGCAGTGGTGGCACGGCGAATTCCCGCGGGTGATGCGGGAGTTGGAGGAATTCCTGGCGCAGGCGGCACGGGCCGTACGAGCCGCCTTCGGCGGACGTGTGACGTACGCGGCGGGTCCTTGGGAGAAGATCGACTGGGCGCCCTTCGACATCGTGGGCGTGGATGCCTATCGCGCGCGGTACAACGCCGCGAGCTATCGGGAGGAAGTGCGCGAGCACTTCCGTCACGGCAAGCCGGTGGCGGTCACGGAGTTCGGCTGCTGCACCTACCGGGGCGCGGGGGAGCGCGGCGGCGCGGGCTGGACCATCGTCGACCGGGAGTCCGATCCGCCGCGCCTGGACGGCCGCTACGAGCGCGACGAGGACGAGCAGGTCCGCTGTCTGACAGAACTCCTGGCGGTCTTCCGGGAGGAGGGCGTGGATGCGGCGTTCTGGTTCACCTTCGCCGGGTACGGCCTGCCGCATGCGCCCGACGACCCCGTCCACGACCTGGACATGGCGTCCTACGGGGTGGTGAAGATGCTTGCGCACGAACCGCGGGGGCAGGCCCGCCCCGAGGTGGGCTGGGCGCCCAAGGCCGCCTTCGCCGCGATGGCGCGCCTGTACGCGGCAGGGCGCGAAGAGGGCCGCGGGAAGGGGGCGTAGGGACACCTGGGGCGCGGTCCGTGCAGGGGGCACCTGTTGGAATGGGGACATGGGTCTGCGCTTGAAGATAGGTGTCACCATCGCCGCCACCGCGGCGATGGCCGCGGCGGTCACCGGTGCTCAAGTGCCGCGCATGCTGGAGGACAACGCCCGGGACGCGGCCGCCGAGACCCTGCAGTTCGCCCAGCGCGTCCATGAGCAGAACCACGGGAGCTTCCCCGGACTGCAGATCGACCCGCCGGACCTGCCGCGGCCGCTGCGCGAGGAACTCGCGCCGGGCAAGCGGGCGACGTTCCTGGTCGAGGGGGACTCGCCCGGCTCCGCCGAGCTGTGGGCCGCGGCCGAGACGCACGGCAAGGTCTTCGCCATCAGGAAGTCCTACGACCGTCTGCTGACCGACGACCTGGAGGAGGTGATGTGGCAGGCCGGCACCGTGGGCACGGCCGTCGCCACACTCATCGGCCTGGGCCTGGCGACCCGCCTCGGCTGGCGGCTGCGCGTCTCGGCCCGGCGGGCCGTGCAGATCGCCGACGGTGACCTGGCGCAGCGCCTGCCCCAGGGCGGTACGGACGAGATCGCCCGGCTCAACGGCGCGGTCAACATCATGGCCGAGGCGCTGGCCGCCCGCCTCCAGGCCGAGCGCGAGGTGACCGCGAACATCGCGCACGAACTGCGCACCCCCGTCGCGGGCATGGTCACCGCCGCCGGACTGCTCCCTGCGGGCCGTACCGAGGACATGGTCAGGGAACGGGCCGGGCGGGTGCGGGACTTGATGGAGGACGTACTGGAGGTGGCGCGGCTGGACGGGGGAGCGGAACGGGCCCAGTGGCGGGAGGCGGAGCTGGGCGTGCTGGCCCGCCGGGCCGTGCGGGCCGCCACCGCCGACCGGGAGGCGGACCCCGCGCGGGTGGCGGTGCGCATCACCTCCGACGCCGTGGTGGAGACCGACCCCCGGCGCGTGGAGCGGGTGCTGACCAACCTGGTCACCAACGCCCTGCGGCACGGCGCCGAACCGGTGGTGGTGGAGGTGGCGGGCGGGGCCGGGCGGGTGGTGGTGCGCGACCACGGCCGGGGCTTTCCGGCGGACCTGCTGACCGGCGGCCCGCAGCGGTTCCGTACCGGCGCGCAGGGCACCGGGCTCGGGCTGGGCCTGACCATCGCCGTGGGGCAGACCCAGGTGCTCGGCGGGCGGCTGGAGTTCACCAATGCGCAGGACGGCGGGGCGCGCGCGGTACTGGAGTTACCGGGTGCGGTACGCGAGGCGGCGCAGGACAGGGGGACTGGCTGAGGGGCCGGTGGACGTGACAGCGTACAGGGCCGGGCGTCCCCGGTTGACGCCGTGGCAAATAGGGTCGAAGCAGCGACGTAACGTCAAGGGTCGTCCGGCCGAACGGCGGTGGCGTCCGGGTGGGGCGGCCGTGTGCAGGCCAGGAGAGGAAGGGCACGTCATGGCGAATGTTCGAACCGAGGAGCAGCCGGGGGCGAAGCCCGGGGCCGACGCGGCCGGACTTGCCTCGCTGCACGCGGAGCTGGTCCGGCGCAACCCCGGCGAGCCGGAGTTCCACCAGGCGGCCCTGGAAGTGCTGGAGACGCTGGCCCCGGTGCTGGCCGCCCGCCCGGAGTTCGCCGAGGCCAGGCTCGTGGAGCGGATCTGCGAGCCGGAGCGGCAGATCATCTTCCGGGTCCCCTGGCACGACGACCGGGGCACCGTCCACGTCAACCGCGGCTTCCGGGTGGAGTTCAACAGCGCCCTGGGCCCCTACAAGGGCGGGCTGCGCTTCCACCCCTCGGTCACCCTCGGCACCGTCAAGTTCCTCGGCTTCGAGCAGATCTTCAAGAACTCCCTTACGGGCCTGAGCATCGGCGGGGCCAAGGGCGGCAGCGACTTCGACCCGCGCGGCCGCTCGGACGCCGAAGTGATGCGGTTCTGCCAGTCCTTCATGACCGAGCTCCACCGCCACCTGGGCGAGCACACCGACGTCCCCGCGGGCGACATCGGCGTCGGCGGCCGCGAGATCGGCTTCCTCTTCGGCCAGTACCGCCGCATCACCAACCGCTGGGAGGCGGGCGTGCTGACCGGCAAGGGCCTGGACTGGGGCGGCTCGCAGGCCCGTACGGAAGCCACCGGCTACGGCAATGTGCTCTTCACCGCCGAGATGCTCCAGCAGCGCGGCGAGGAGCTGGACGGCCAGCAGGTCGTGGTCTCCGGGTCGGGCAATGTCGCCATCTACACCATCGAGAAGGCCCAGGCGCTCGGCGCCAACGTCCTGACCTGTTCGGACTCCGGCGGCTGTGTCGTGGACGAGAAGGGCATCGACCTCGCCCTGCTCAAGCAGGTCAAGGAGGTCGAGCGGGGCCGGATCAGCGAGTACGCCGAGCGGCGCGGCACCTCGGCCACGTACGTGCCCGGCGGCCGGGTCTGGGACGTCCCCGCCGATGTCGCCCTGCCCTCGGCCACCCAGAACGAGCTGGACGCCGACGCGGCCAGGGTCCTGGTCTGCAACGGCGTCAAGGCGGTCTCCGAGGGCGCCAACATGCCCACCACCCCCGAGGCGGTGGCGGTGTTCCGGCAGGCCAACGTGGCCTTCGGCCCGGCCAAGGCCGCCAACGCCGGCGGTGTGGCGACCAGCGCGCTGGAGATGCGGCAGAACTCCGGCCGCGACTCCTGGTCCTTCGAGCGCACCGAGGGCGAACTCGCCGCGATCATGCGGAACATCCACGACACCTGCTACGCCACCGCCGACCGCTTCGGCGTCCCCGGTGACTACGTCGTCGGCGCCAACATCGCGGGCTTCGAGAGGGTCGCGGACGCGATGCTGGCCCAGGGCCTGATCTAGCCCCGGCCCGGCGCCCGTACGCCGAGGGTGCCCGTACGCCCGGCCCGGCGCCCGTACGCCCAAGGGCGGCCCCTGCCTTCCCCCAACAGGCAGGGGCCGCCCGGCCCCGCACGCGATGGCGCCCGCCCGGCCGCCCTACTCGGCCACCCGCAGAACGATCTTCCCCCTCGTCCGCCGCTTCTCGCCGTGCGCATGCGCCCGCGCGGCCTGCTCCAGCGGGAAGACGGAGTCGATCTCCGCGCGCAGCAGACCGGCTTCGACGAGCGAGGCGATCTTCTGCATCCCGGCGTAGTCCGGCTCGACGAGCGTGAACCCGGCCCGCACGCCCAGGGCCTGGGCCTGCGCGAGCGGCGGCACCTCGGTGCGGGAGGAGATCGAGACCAGCGTGCCGCCGCGCCGCAGCACCTTCAGCGAGCGCGGCCCGTAGTCACCGCCGATGGTGTCCAGGACCACGTCCACCTCCCGTACCGCCTCGCTGAAGTCCGTACGGGTGTAGTCGATCAACTCGTCCGCACCCAGGCCGCGCAGGAAGGCGTGCTTGCCCGCGCTGGCGGTGCCGATGACGTACGCGCCCAGCGACTTGGCGATCTGCACGGCCAGATGCCCCACCCCGCCGGCCGCCGCATGGATCAACACCCGCTGTCCCGCGCTGAGTTGTGCGGTCTCCGCCAGTGACTGCCAGGCGGTGAGCGCGGCCAGCGGCAGCGCCGCGGCCTGGATGTGGTCGATCCCCGCGGGCTTGCGGGTGAAGTGGCGGGCGGGCGCGGTCACGTACTGCGCGTACGCCCCCGCCTGGTGCGGGAAGCGCGGCATGCCGAACACCTCGTCACCCGGCGCGTAGAGCGTCACGCCCGTCCCGACGGCCTCCACCACCCCCGACACGTCGTAGCCGAGGACCGGCGGCGTGCCCCACAGGCCGAACCCGCCGCTCGCCCGGGACTTCCAGTCCGCCGGGTTGACCCCGGCCGCGTGCACCCGCACCAGGATCTCGGTCGGGCCGGGCACCGGACGGTCCAGCTCGACCTCCCTCAGGACGTCGGGGGCGCCCCACTCGCGGGGGCTGACCGCCCGCATCCGGGCGGGCGCCGAACTGTCCTCGGCGGCCACGTCGGCGCTGGTCACGGGCATGGTGGTGCGGGTCATGAGAAGTCCTCTCCAATGCGGTGAGCCATCAGAGTGCGCCCCGGGGAGGCCGCGTGGTGCTGGCCGTTTGGCCATGGTGTGACAGGATCTGGCCATGGCCGCTGTGCACCGGGTGGCCGTCCTCGCGCTGGACGGCGTCATCCCCTTCGAGCTCGGAATCCCCTCCCGCGTCTTCGGCAGCGCCGAGGGGCCGGACGGCGAGCCGCTGTACGAGACCGTGGTCTGCACGGCCGACGGCGGCCCGGTCACCAGCAACGCGGGGTTCGCCGTCGCGGTCGAGCACGGGCCGCAGGCGCTGGCCACGGCCGACACGGTGGTGATCCCGCCCACCTACGCTCTCGGCCCGCTCACCGAGGGCGGCCCGCTCTGCGCACCGGTGGCCGGCGCGCTCGCCCGTATCCGCCCCGGCACCCGCCTGGTCTCGATCTGCACGGCCTCCTACGTCCTGGCCGCGGCGGGCCTGCTGGACGGGCGGCCCGCCACCACCCACTGGCGGGTGGCCGAGTCCTTCCAGCGGACCTTCCCGCGGATCAAGGTCGACCGGGACGTGCTCTTCGTGGACGACGGCGACGTACTGACCTCGGCGGGCGCCGCGGCCGGGATCGACCTGTGCCTGCACCTGGTGCGCCGCGACCACGGCAGCGCGGTGGCCAACCTGGTGGCCCGGCGCTGCGTGGTGCCCCCGTGGCGCGAGGGCGGGCAGGCCCAGTTCGTCGAGCGGCCGGTGCCCGAACCGGCCGCCACGACCACCACCGCCACCCGCGCCTGGGCCCTGGAGCGCCTTCAGCGCCCGCTGTCACTGGCCGAACTGGCGGCGCACGCGCGGATGAGCCTGCGCACCTTCACCCGCAGATTCCGCGACGAGGTCGGGATGACCCCCGGGCAGTGGCTGACCGCCCAACGCGTCGAACTGGCACGGCAGTTGCTGGAGACCACCGATCTGCCCGTCGACGTGGTCGCGCACCGGGCGGGCTTCGGCTCGGGCAACTCCCTGCGCCAGCACCTGCGCGCGGCCATCGGCGTCTCACCGGTGGCCTACCGCCGCACCTTCCACGCCACCGCGCCCCCCGCGGCCCGACCCGCGCCCGCACCCCCTGCGGCCTGATCTATGCCCGCCTTCCCGGCCGCCGCCCGCCCCGCCGCCCGCCTCGGCGCCCTCGTATCGTGAGCCCCATGAACATCTGCGTCTTCTGCTCCGCCGCCGACCTCGACGACCGCTACACCACCCCCGCCCGCGAGTTCGCCGAGCTGATCGGCAGGGGCGGCCACGCGCTGGTCTGGGGAGGCTCGGACACCGGTCTGATGAAGGTGATGGCCGACGGCGTGCGCGCGGGCGGCGGCAAGCTCATCGGCATCTCGGTTCAGTTCCTGGCGCACAAGGCGTACGCGGACGCCGACGAGATGGTGATCACCAAGGACCTCGCCGAGCGCAAGGCCCAGCTCCTCGAGCGCGCCGACGCCGTCGTGGTCATGGTCGGCGGCACCGGCACCCTGGACGAGGCCACCGAGATCCTGGAGCTGAAGAAGCACGGTATGCACACCAAGCCGGTCGTGCTGCTGAACACCGCGGGCTTCTACGACGGCCTCAAGGAGCAGTTCCAGCGCATGGAGCGGGAGGGTTTTCTGCCCCTCCCGCTGACCGAGCTGGTCTTCTTCGCCGAGGAGCCCGTCGGCGCCATCGCCCACCTGGAGGAGCAGGCCGGTATGCAGGGCTGAGCCCCGGCTCCCGGACGGCCTCCTTTTCGCCCCTGACCTCCTCGTTAGGATCGAGGGTATGGGTACGCACTTGATCACGGGCGCCGGTTCGGGCATCGGGGAGGCGGTCGCGCAGCGGCTGGCCGACCGGGGCGAGGAGCTGTGGCTGCTCGCGCGGAACGCGGGCCGCGCCAAGGAACTGGCCGCACGATTCCCCGGCGCCCACACGCTCGTCGGTGACCTCGCCGACCCCGAGAAGCTCTCCTGGGCCTTCGGCCACCAGACGCTCCCGGACCGCCTGGACTCCCTCCAGCACATCGCGGGCGTCATCGAGCTGGGCGCCGTCGGCGAGCTGAGCGCCAAGAGCTGGCAGCGCCAGCTGGCGGCCAACCTCGTCGCCCCCGCCGAGCTGACCCGCCTCCTGCTGCCGCAGCTGCGCGTCTCCCAGGGCCATGTCGTCTTCGTCAACTCCGGCGCCGGGCTCAACGCCCACGCCAACTGGGGCGCGTACGCCGCCAGCAAGCACGGCCTGAAGGCGCTGGCCGACTCGCTGCGGGCCGAGGAGCACGGCAACGGCGTACGGGTCACCTCCGTCTACCCGGGGCGCACGGCCACGCCCATGCAGGCCAGCACCCACCAGCAGGAGGGCAAGGAGTACGACCCCGCGCGCTGGATCGACCCGGAGTCCGTCGCCACGACCGTGCTGACCGCCATCGACCTGCCGCGGGACGCGGAGATCAACGACCTGACGGTGCGGCCGGGGCGCTGAGGCGGGCACCGGCCCGCCGCGGCCGCGGCCGCGGCCGACGTACGCTGCACGGGTGAGCAGTGAAGCGAAGTCGACCGCGGCGGCGGGGTGCGGGTTCAGGGACCTGCGGGCGCTCGTCACCGAGCTGAGCCGGCGCATGGACGCGCACCGGCGCGGCCGGATCTCCGAGATGGACCTCACGCCGACCCAGGCGCACGCCCTGGAGGAGCTGCGCGAGCCGAAGACGGCGCGCGAGCTGGCCGAGCTGCTCCAGTGCGAGCCGCCGAACGTCACCTACGTCGTCTCCAAGCTGGAGAAGCAGGGGCTGGTCGTACGGGAGCCGCATCCGCAGGACCGGCGGGCCAAGCAGCTGGTGCTGACCGACAAGGGGCGCGAGGTGCGGCTGGAGATCTTCCGGCGGATGGGCGAGGACACCCCGCTGGACCACCTCTCCCTGGCGGAGCGCTCCGAGCTGCGCGACCAGCTGCTCAAGGCGCTGGACCGGGTCGGGGAGTAGGAGTACGTCGGGGAGCAGGAGTACGGCGAGCCTTCGGGCCCCGGGTGCCGATCGTGGCCCGGGGCCTTTCGTATGCGTTCAGTAAAGTTATAGCTGTAACCATTGCCGTCGAATATGGCTACAGCTTTAACTATCTCTCATGATCGGCAAGACGGCTCCGAAACCGGCCCTCACAGCGACGGCACACCCGCTCGGCACGGCGGGCACCCCGGCCGTTCCCCGCGGCGGCGGCCGCCAACTCCTCGTCCTCGCCCTCGGGTTCGTGATGGCCAGCCTGGACACCGGCATCATGAACGTCGCCTCCGGCGACCTGCGCGCCGGCCTCGGTCTGACGATGTCCGGCCTGACCTGGGTCGTGGACGGCTACGTCCTGGCCTTCGCCGCCTTCCTCCTGCTGGCCGGCTCGCTCGCCCAGCGCCTGGGCGCCCGCCGCGTCTACCTGGCTGGCCTCGCCGTCTTCACCGCCGCCTCGCTGCTGGGCGCCCTCGCCCTCAACGGCCCCGTCCTGGTGGTCTCCCGCTTCGCCCAGGGCGTGGGCGCGGCCCTGTTCATGCCCAGCTCGCTGACGCTGCTGATGAACGCCTTCCCCGAGCAGAAGCGCCGCGCCAAGGTGCTCGGCATCTGGTCGGCGATCGTCTCCACCTCCGTCGGCCTCGCGCCGACGGTCGGCGGCGTCCTGGTCGGCACGCTGGGCTGGCGCAGCATCTTCCTGATCAACATCCCCATCGGCATCGCGGGGCTCGCCCTCACCCGGCGGGTGGTCGCCCCCGTCGCCCGGCAGGGCACCGGTACGCCGCTGGGCGCCCTGGGCCACGTCCTGGGATTCCTCGCCCTGGGCGCGCTCAGCTACGCGCTCATCGAGGGCCCGGCGGCGGGCTGGACCTCCGCGCCGGTCCTGGGGGCGTTCGCCGTGGCCGTGGCCGCGGCGGCGGGCTTCGTCGTGCGCGAGCGCAGGGGCCGTACGCCGATCCTGCCCGTCGTCCTGTTCGCCGACTCCCGCTTCTCGGCCGCCAACGCCGTCGGCTTCCTCTTCAACTTCGCTTTCTACGGCGTGCTGTTCGCACTCGGCCTGTACCTGCGCACCACCCGCGGCGAGGGCCCGGTCACCGCCGGGCTGCAGATGCTGCCCGCCGTCCTGGTCATCCCGCTGGGCAACATCCTCTACACCCGCGTCGGCGCCCGCTTCGGCAACCGCCGCACCCTGACCGCGGCCCTGGCCCTCAGTGCGATCGGCTACGCCGTCCTCTTCCTCCTCCTCTCCCCGGACCTGCCGTACGGGGTCCTCGCCACGCTCCTGGCCCTGATCAACATCGCCAGCGGCGTCGCGTCCCCGGCCATGACCGGCGCCCTGATGGAGGCCGCGGGCAGCGAGCACGCGGGCATCGGCAGCGCGACCCTGAACGCCAACCGCCAGATCGGCTCCCTGGTCGGCATCGCCGGCGTCGGCGCCACCGTCGCCGCAACAGGCGGCGGCCACCACGGCACGGCCCTCTCCTTCGCCCTCACCGCAGCAGCCCTGACCCTGGCAGCCCTCATCACCTGGCTCGGCATCCGCACCCGCTCGTAAGTTTCAGCCCGCCCGGCGTCCGAGTACGGGCCCAGCCGAGTCCGGCCCGTCCGGCGTCGGAGCGCGAGCCCGGCCAAACCCAGCCCGTCCGGCGTTCGAGGACGAGCGGCCGCCAGGCCGCGATAACCACCCACGTCCCGCAGCGACATACCCTTCCCTGGTGAGCACGGACGCAACGGACGACACCAAGATCGCACTGCCCGCCGGTACGGCGACCGGCATCGGCTCGATGCCCGGCGGCGACGCCCGCGAGGCCGCCAAGACGGTCACCGGATCCCTGGAGGCCCTCCCGTACCTCCCCGAGCTGCCCGCCCGCGGCCCCGGCGCCGACATGATCGGCCGGACCACGGGACTGCTCGTCGAGGTCTACGCACACGTGGAGCCCAGCGGCTGGCGCATCAGCGACCGGCCCGGCCGCGACACCCGCCGCGCCCGCTCCTGGCTGGGCGAAGACCTCGACGCCCTGGAGGAGTTCACGCAGGGCTACGAGGGCGCGCTCAAGGTCAGCGCGGTCGGCCCGTGGACCCTGGCCGCCGCACTGGAGCTGCGCGGCGGCGAGGCCGCGCTCGGCGACGCGGGCGCCTGCCGCGACCTGACGGCCTCCCTCGCCGAGGGCCTGCGGGCCCATCTCGCCGACGTACGGCGCCGGATGCCCGGCGCCCGCCCCGTCCTCCAGCTCGACGAGCCCTCGCTGAGCGCCGTCCTCCAGGGCCGGGTGAAGACCGCCAGCGGCTACCGCACCCACCGGGCCGTGGACCGGGCCGTGGTCGAGGGCGCGCTGCGCGAGCTCGTACGGGCCGCCGCCGCGTTCCAGGTGCCCGTGATCGTCCATTCCTGCGCGCCCCAGGTCCCGTTCGGCCTGCTGCGGCGGGCCGGCGCCGCGGGCATCTCGTTCGATTTCTCACTGCTCACCGAGCGTGAGGACGAGGCGATCGGTGAGGCCGTCGAGGGCGGTACGACGCTCCTGGCGGGCGTGGTGCCGGGCGTGGACGGCCCATTGTCAGACCCTGCCGGTAGCGTCATGGGTGTCAGGACGCTGTGGCGCAGGCTGGGGCTGTCACCGGGGACTCTCGCCGAGTCCGTGGTCGTCACTCCCTCGTGCGGACTGGCGGGCGCTTCGCCCGCATATGCCCGTACGGCCCTCGCTCACTGCGCCCGGGCGGCGAGATCACTCGCAGACAACCCTGAGTGACGGAAAATCGAGGATCACTCAAGGACCACGGGAGGACGAAACGGTGGCTGGCGAACAGCACGCAGCAGTGCCGGCGACGGCGCGCGAGAAGCACGCGCAGATCGCCGAGCAGGTCGAGGAGCACCGCTTCCGGTACTACGTCAAGGACGCTCCGGTCGTCAGCGACGCGGAGTTCGACAGGCTGCTGCGCGAGCTGGAGGCGCTGGAGGAGGAGTATCCGGAGCTGCGCACCCCGGATTCCCCCACGCAGAAGGTCGCGGGCTCCTACGAGACGGAGTTCACCGAGGTCGAGCACCGCGAGCGGATGCTCTCGCTGGACAACGCCTTCGACGACGAGGAGCTGGCCGCCTGGGCCGAGCGGCTCGCCTCCGAGCTGGGCGGCGACCCCAAGAGCGCCGGCTACCACTTCCTGTGCGAGCTGAAGGTGGACGGCCTCGCGGTCAATCTGACGTACGAGAACGGCCGTCTGACCCGCGCCGCCACCCGCGGCGACGGACGCACCGGCGAGGACATCACGCCCAACGTCCGCACCATCTCCGAGATCCCCGACCGCCTCAAGGGAGACAGCGTCCCGGCGCTGGTGGAGGTGCGCGGCGAGGTCTACTTCCCGATGGAGAAGTTCCTCGAACTCAACGAGCGCCTGGTCGCCGAGGGCAAGCCGCCCTTCGCCAACCCCCGTAACGCCGCGGCCGGTTCGCTGCGCCAGAAGGACCCCAAGGTCACCGCCACCCGGCCGCTGCACATGGTCGTCCACGGCATCGGCGCCCGCGAGGGCTTCGACATCGACTGCCAGTCGCACGCCTATGACCTGCTGCGCGAGTGGGGCCTGCCCACCGCCCAGCACAACAGGGTCGTCGACGCGCTGGAGGACGTACGGAAATTCATCGCCCACTACGGCGACGCGGACACCCGCCGTACCGCGGTCGAGCACGAGATCGACGGCGTCGTCGTCAAGCTGGACGAGATCCCGCTCCAAGGGCGCCTGGGCGCGACCTCGCGCGCCCCGCGCTGGGCGATCGCCTGGAAGTACCCGCCCGAGGAGGTCAACACCAAGCTGGTGGACATCCGCGTCGGCGTCGGGCGCACCGGCCGGGTCACCCCCTACGCCGTCGTCGAGCCGGTGACGGTGGCCGGCTCCGAGGTCGAGTTCGCCACGCTGCACAACCAGGACGTGGTCAAGGCCAAGGGCGTCTACATCGGTGACACCGTCGTGCTGCGCAAGGCCGGCGATGTCATCCCCGAGATCCTGGGGCCGGTGGTCGATCTGCGCGACGGCAGCGAGCGGGAGTTCGTGATGCCCGCCGAGTGCCCCGAGTGCGGCGCTGCCCTGCAGCCCGCCAAGGAGGGCGACATCGACCTGCGCTGCCCCAACGCCCGCGCCTGCCCCGCCCAGATCCGCGAGCGCCTGTTCTACCTCGCGGGCCGCAAGTGCCTGGACATCGAGAACTTCGGCTATGTCGCCGCGACGGCCCTGAGCCAGCCGCTGGAGCCCGCCGAGGCGCCGCTGAAGGACGAGGGCGATCTGTTCTCCCTCTCCGTCGAGCAGCTGCTGCCCATCAAGTCCTACGTCCTGGACCCGGACTCCGGCCTGCCCAAGCGCGACCCGAAGACCGGCGAGGAGAAGATCGTCACCTTCTTCGCCAACCAGAAGGGCGAGCCGAAGAAGAACACCCTGGCGATGCTGGAGAACATCCAGGCGGCCAAGGAGCGCCCGCTGGCCCGTATCCTGACCGGACTGTCGATCCGCCATGTGGGCCCGGTCGCCGCCCAGGCGCTGGCCCGCGAGTTCCGCTCGCTGGAGCGTATCCAGGAGGCCGACGAGGAGGAGCTGGCCGCGGTCGAGGGCGTCGGGCCCACCATCGCCGCCTCCCTCAAGCAGTGGTTCGCCGTGGACTGGCACCGCGACATCGTCGAGAAGTGGCGGGCGGCCGGCGTCCGGATGGAGGAGGAGTCCACAGGCGATGAAGGTCCGCGTCCGCTTGAAGGCGTCACCGTCGTTGTAACGGGCACACTTCAGTCACACACCAGAGATGGCGCGAAAGAAGCCCTGCAAAGTCTCGGAGCGAAGGTGACCGGTTCCGTTTCAAAGAAGACCGGTTTCGTCGTGGTGGGTGACAATCCAGGATCGAAGTACGACAAGGCCATGCAGTTGAAGGTCCCCGTACTGGACGATGACGGCTTCACGGTGCTGCTTGAGCAGGGGCCCGACGCGGCGCGAGCGGTAGCCGTCACTCCGCCTGAGGAGGAGTGAGGCGTCACCTCATCGGCGCATACCAGATGCTTACGGGTGGCCGGGTCGCATTCGGGCAACCGCTGCCGATCGCTGCCCGTGGCGGCCTTCTGCGGCCTACTGTTGAGGTGTGCGCCTGCCGTGGCGCGGGCACAGCCGGCTGTGAGAGGTATCGGAATGAAACCGACCGACAGCGCCGCTCCGGCGTCGCGGCTCCGCCGGCTCGTCATGCCCGCGCTGCCCGCGGCCATGGTCGTCATGGCGGGCCTCGCCCTCGCCACGGGAGTCATCCGCACCCTCGGTGAGGGCGAGGCGCTCTTCCCGTCCGGCACGGTGGGCTGGTCCCTGGCGATCCTCACCGGAATCATCGTGGGCCATCTGGTCGCGCTGGGCCGCGACCGCTGGTGGGGCGGCACCGGCTCCGGCGCCGCCCTGGCCCTGGCCGTCCTCATGCTCTACGGCTGGGTGCCCGCCATCCTGGTGAGCCTGGCCGTGGTGGTGCTGGTCGGCGCCGCCCGCCGGCACCGCTGGCGACAGGCCATGCTGCACGGCTCCGTGGACATCCTGGGCATAGGAGCCGCGGCGCTGACCCTGGCCGCCTTCGGCGTCGTGCCCTCCGTACGCCACCCCTGGCAGCCCGACGCCTGGGACCTGACGGTGCTGCCCGAGATAGTCGCGGCGGCCGCCGCCTACCTCGTGGTGACCCGCGCCCTGCTCTGGTTCACCCTCGCCCCGCGCAGCGGCGGGCTGCCCACCATCGCCCGAACGGCCGTGGTCCGCCAGGCTCTCGTCGGCGTCGCCCTGCTCGGCATCTCCCCGCTGATCGTGGTAGCCGCGGTGCACTCGCCCTTCCTGCTGCCGCTGTTCGCCGTACCGCTGATCGCCCTGGACTCCACCCTGTGGATCCAGCGGGCCCGCGCCGAGGAGCAGCTGCGCGACCCGCTCACCGGCCTGCCCAACCGCCAGTGGCTGCTGGAGCGCACCTGGACCGCGCTGGACGAGGCCGAGCGGATCGGCGCCCGCTCCGCGCTGGTCCTCATCGACCTGGACCGCTTCCGCTCCGTCAACGACACCCTCGGACATCTGGCGGGCGACCGCCTGCTGCTGCAGATCGCCGACCGGCTGCGGCACGCCCTGCCGCACGGGGCCGAGGCCGCCCGCCTCGGCGGCGACGAGTTCGCCGTCCTGCTGCCCACCGCCGACTCCCTCACCAGCGCCCAGCGCGTGGCCCGCACCCTGGTCGCGGCGCTCGGCTCACCCCTGGACCTGGACGGCCTCACCCTCGTGCTGGAGGCCAGCGCCGGGGTCGCCGTCTTCCCCGACCACGCGCTGGACGCCGAGGGCCTGCTGCGCCGCGCGGACGTCGCGATGTACCAGGCCAAGCGGGACCGCAGCGGCGTGGAGGTCTACGAGGCCAAGCGGGACGGCAACACCCCCGACCGCCTCGGCCTGTTGGGCGACCTGCGGCGCGCCCTGGACGCCGGTGACGTCGAGCTGCACTACCAGCCCAAGGTCGGCTTCGACGGCCATGTCGCCGGTCTGGAGGCCCTGGTGCGGTGGGTGCACCCGGACCGGGGCAGAGTCCCGCCGGACGAGTTCATCGCGATCGCCGAGTCCTCCGGGCTGATGCCCCGTCTGACCGAGTACGTCCTGGAGACCGCGCTCGGCCAGGTCGCCAAGTGGCGGGCCGCCGGGCTGGACGTCCCGGTCGCCGTCAACGTCTCCCCACGCGATGTGCACACCCCCGGCTTCGCCGGCGCGGTGGCCGCCCGGCTGGCCCGGCACCAAGTCCCGCCCGGCGCGCTCCAGTTGGAGATAACCGAACACGTCCTGCTGGAGGACCCGCAGCGGGCCGCCGACACCCTGGCCGGGCTGACCGGGCACGGCGTGAAGATGTCGTTGGACGACTTCGGCACCGGCTACTCCTCCCTGGTCCACCTGCGCCGCCTCCCGGTCAGCGAGCTGAAGATCGACCGTTCCTTCGTGGCCCGGCTCGCGGTGGACACCGAGGACGCCGAGATCGTCCGCTGCACCCTCGACCTCGCGCACTCGCTCGGCCTGCTGGTGGTCGCCGAGGGCGTGGAGGACGACGAGACCTGGGAGCGGCTGCGCGACCTGGGCTGCGACGCCGTACAGGGCTGGCTGGTGGCGGCCGCGATGCCGCCGGACGAGACCACGGCCTGGCTGCGCGCCCGCGGCGAGCGCGGCTGGCACCGCGAGGCCGATGTGGCGGCCGCTGCCGTGGCCGCCGAGGCCGAGCGGGACCGCGCCCAGGCGCAGGAGCGGACCCAGAGCCTGGACACCCCCGTCCAGTAGCACACAAGTCCCGCCGACAGCGGGCGCCCCGGTACGCCGCGTCAGCGGCAGATCATCAGCGAGCTGACCGGAAGGTCCCGGTAGCCCTTCCAGAACACCTCGTCGCGTACGGCGTCGGGCAGCGGGGTGCGCGTCGGCTGCCACTCCACCTCGCCGAACCCCGCCGTCCGCGCCGCGATCCGAAGGTCCCCGCGCTGCCACTCGTAGAACTCGAAGGGCGTGGGCGGGTCGGTCAGGAACGCGGCGCGCAGCAGCGGCGCCTCCCCGCCGCCGACCCGCTCCCGTACGGACACGTCATAGGCGTCCCAGTTGGCGCCCGGGTACGGCGAGGGGTTGGGCACGATCGCCAGCAGCCGCCCGTCCTGGACGAGGCTGCGGCGGATGCCGGAGAACATCGCGTGCGGCGCGGTGCGGGTGGGCGCGTAGTTGAACAGGTAGACGGCGGTGGCGACCTGGAAGCGGCCCAGGGCCGGCAGATCGCCGGCGTCGGCGAGGTGGTACTCGATGCCCAGCGGGCGCTCGGCTTCGACTGCTCGAAGCGGGCGCCGATCAGGTCGTACTGTCCCACGGACTGCCTCCAGGGCCGGGGCCTGCCTTGGTCGGCGCCCGTGGCGGCAGGCGCGGGCAACGCGAGGGGCGCCGCGGACACACCGTCCGAACGGCGCGCCGCCCGCGCCGCCCCCGGCGCCCGCTGTCGGTCCGGCCCGCGCTATCCGTCCAGCGCCCGCCCCTTGGTCTCCGGCAGCGCCCACACGCACCACAGCGACAGAATCCCCAGCACCGTCACATAGCCGCCCACCGCCAGCGACCCCAGCGACGCCTGGAGGCGGGTGGCCACCAGCGGTGCCACCGCGCCGCCCAGCACCCCGCCGAGGTTGTACGCCAGCGAGGCGCCCGAGTAGCGCACCCGGGTGCTGAACAGCTCCGGCAGCCAGGAGCCCATCGGCCCGTAGATGACGCCCACGCACAGCAGCGCACCGCCGAGCGCCACCGCGATCAGCACCGGCTGCCCGGTGTCCAGCAGCGGGAAGAGCACCAGCCCCCACACCGCGGACATCGTGCCGCCGATCAGGGCCAGGCGCCTTCTGCCGAGGGTGTCGGAACGGGCCGCCGCCCAGCCGGTGCCGGCCGCCAGCAGCAGCACGCTGCCCATGGACAGCAGCAGCATCGTGGTGCGCGGCACCTGCAGGGTGGTGGTGGCATACGCCAGGCAGTAGGTGGTGGCGGTGTAGAAGAGCCCGTAGCAGATCACCATGGCGCCGCCGCCGAGCAGCAGCTCGCGCCAGTGCTGCCGTACGAGCTCGGCCAGCGGCACCCTGCTGGCCTCCTGGCGCTCCAGCACCCGCGCGAACACCGGGGTCTCGCTGATCCGCAGCCGTACGAACAGGCCCACGCCCACCAGCGCGAAGGAGGCCAGGAAGGGCAGCCGCCAGCCCCAGGAGCCGAACTGGGCGTCGTTCAGGGTGGCCGACAGCAGCAGAAAGACCCCGGTGGAGCAGAACAGGCCGATGGACGGGCCGAATTGGGGGAAGGCCGCGTACAGTCCGCGGCGCCCGCTGGGCGCGTGCTCGACGGCCATCAGCGCCGCCCCGCCCCACTCGCCGCCCAGCCCGATGCCCTGGAGGAAGCGCAGCGCCACCAGCGTCACCGGCGCCCACACACCCCAGGAGTCGTAGCCGGGCAGCAGTCCGACGGCCGCCGTGGACAGGCCCATTAGCAGCAGCGAGACCACCAGGGTGGACTTGCGCCCCACCCGGTCGCCGAAGTGCCCGAACAGGACCGAGCCCAGCGGCCGGGCCAGGAAGGCCACCGCGAAGGTGGACAGCGACGCCAGGACGCCGTTGACCGGGGACAGGGTCGGGAAGAAGGTCTTGTTCAGCACCAGTGCGGCCGCGGTGCCGTAGATGAAGAAGTCGTAGAACTCGATCGCGGTGCCGATGAAGGCGGCACCGGCGACCCGGCGCATCCCCTGCGGCCGCACCTCGATGGCAGGTGCCGCGGACAGGACCTGAGCCGTGGCGTCCTCACTGGACATGGACATCCCTCCTGTGGATGGGCGGGGTGTGGACGCTACTGGGCGCACCGGCGCCTGCCGAGTGTGAACTGACGTGCTGCGGGGGCGCGTTGACACCGGTACGACGATCATGGTGCGCCCCTGTGTGCCGTGCGGCGGCGTACGGCGCACGGGTGGCGGCGGCGGGAAGGCGGCGGCGATATGCCGGTTGCATCCCGCTTGGGGTGGCATCGTTTCCCCGGCCGCTCCCGCTCGCCCCCTCCCATCCGTTCGCGGCGGCCACCTCAGGAAAGGGCTCGTCATGGTGTCTTCCCGCAGGTCGCCCCGCCGCCGTCTCGCCACGGGAGCAGCCGTATTCGCGCTGGTGATGACGGTCGGGGGGTGCGCTGGCGTGCGGACGGACGGCTATCCCACCCACACCGTCGGCCCCCGCCGCGACGACAAGCCCTTCGGCGACGCCTGCGCGCAGCTGGCGGCGCACGGCGGGCGGGCGGGTGCGGACACCGCGAGGACCAGCGCGCTGGAGCTGATCGGCCGCACCCCGCAGCTGGCCGCCTTCGCCGCCCTGATCAAGACGGCCAAGGCCCGGGACATGTTCCTGTCCATGGAGAACGTCACCGTCTTCGTCCCCACCGACCAGGCGTTCGCCCACCTCACCGCCGAGCGGCGGGCGGCCCTGAAAGACCCGGTGAAGGCAGGGGACTTCATCCGCTCGCTGATCGTCCCCGAGGACCTGACCCGCGAGGACCTGTCCAACCGCAGCTACAGCACGCTGCAGACGGGCGTGTCGGTGAGCGTCACCGGCGCCGGCGGGAACTTCCGGGTGGGCGGCGCCCAGGTGGTGTGCGGCAGCGTCACCACCAAGGACGCCCGGCTGCACCTGCTCAACTCCCTTCCCGGAAGCGGCGCGTGAGTCCCGGATCCGCCTAGGTCCTGGCCGCCGGCACGGGGGCCTCGGTGGCGGGCGCGGGAACCCTCGCGGGCCGTACGGGCCGGGGCCGCCCCAGCATCGCGTGGGCGGCCCCCACCACGAACACCACCCCGAGCAGCACATACAGGTTGCCCGCCATCATCTGGAACGGGTCCCACTGCAACTCCCGCTCCCCGACGTGCGGTACGTACCACAGCAGCCCGTACGGCAGCAGCGGCATGACGGGGTCCCAGGCGCCGCTCCCGGTGATCCGCATCGGCCAGGCGGCGAACAGCCAGCAGATCCCCAGCAGTGCCCACACACCCAGCGGCAGACGGCGCAGCGCCGCGTCCCCCGCCAGCGCGAGCGCCGGGACCACCCACACCCAGTGGTGCGTCCACGACAGCGGCGAGCACAGCAGCATCAGCGCGGCGATCACACACACCGCCAGCAGCTCCCGGCCGTGCCGCGCGGCGGCCACCGCGCCCAGCAGGCCGAAGGCGGCCAGCGACGCGCAGATCAGGAGCCAGGGGAGCCCGGCGGTGGCGTCCACGGCGTTGTGCGACAGCCGCAGCAGCGCGCCGTTGAGGGACTGGTTGGGCAGGTACGTCCGGCCGTCGGGCGACCCGCCGACCGCGCTGGTCCAGAAGATCCGCGAGGCCCGCGGCAGCAGCAGCCAGCCCGCCCCGACGGTGGCCAGCATCGTCCCCGCCGCCACCGCCGCCGCCCGAAAGCGCCGGGTCAGCAGCAGATAGAGGAGGAACAGCCCCGGCGCGAGCTTGATCCCCGCCGCGAGGCCGATCCCCACACCCTTCCACCAGCGGTGATCCGGCACCGCCAGATCCATGGTCACCAGCGCCATCAGCACCACATTGACCTGCCCGAAGGTCAGATTCTGCTGTACGGGCTCCAGCCACAGCGCCCCGGCGGCCACCAGCAGACACGCCCCGGCCCGGCCCGCCGTGCGCGCCCGGCCCAGCATCCCCGTCGCCGCCCACAGCGTCAGCAGCAGCGCCGCCAGCGAGGCGAGCGCCGTCCACAGCGCCAGGGTGTCCAGGGGGACGGCGGCGAAGGGCCGGAAGAGGACGGCGGCGAAGGGGGGATACAGGAACGGCAGCCCGGCGACCCCGAAGGGGCGCCCGTACAACTGCTCCTGCGCGCCCGCCGGCGGCGCCCCGTCCGGCGGTGCCCCTCCGTAGGCCACGAAGGACGCCGCGTCCTGATACACGCTCAGATCGGCGGGGGCGCGCAGCGCGGTGTGCGCGAAGGGGGAGTCGCCGACCACGTCGAACCAGCCGGCCAGCGACAGGGCCAGCGCGCCCGCGCCGCCCGCCAGGAGCGCCGGACCGCGCCAAGACGGCGCGTGCGGCAGGAGAGTTGTCATGGCGCTCATGCTCCGCAGCGCCGCGCCCGGGCCGCGGTCTGCGGCTCGTGGGCTGTGGACCGGACGCGTGAAAAGTGTGTCTGCCTGAGTGTCAGACCACTGAGCAAGCCGGGTGATATAGGCATCTATGGGGTGGATTCATACGGCCGCCGCCGTGCATACCTGCGCGCCCGTGCGGCGGCCAGTTCACCAGCGGGAGCCCTGCATGACTCTGGCGCGTCGTCTCTACGTCGTGGTGCTCGTCCTGGCTTTGCTCACCGGCCTGCCGGTGGGCGCGGGCAGCAGCCTCGGCCTGCCCGCGCGCGCGGCCGCGCCCGCCGGGCCCGGCGCCAAGTACCCCGTGGGACCCGCAGGCCAGGCCCTGGACCGGCTCCGGCCCGGCGAGCCGGCGCAGTGGGTCCTGAACCTGCCCGACCTGGAAGCCGGTGGGGCGGACGGCGCCGGGCTGCGGCTCACCGACCGGATCGACCGGCGCCTGCGGTACGTCCCCGGCTCGCTGCGGCTGCCGCCGGGCGTGACCGGGGACGTCTCGGGCGGCGCCGTGCGGCTCACCGGGAGCTACCCGGCCGGGGTGCAGGGCCCCGCGACCGTGGCCGCCGCCCCCTTCCAGGACGGTGCGGCCCAACTGACCGTACGGCCCGAGGACTTCTACGCCGACGGGCGCCCGGCCGCCCAGCACGTCACCGGCTGGCGGGCGATCCGCATCGACCGGGCCCGCGGCGGTGCAGCGGCTTTGCTGCGGGTCACCGTGCGGGACGCGCGGGGCGCGGTGCTGCCCGGCTACGACGGGCGGGAGGTGACGGGCGACGCGATCGGGCTGGACGGCATCGGGTTCCCCGTCCACTACGGGGCGGGGCGGGCGTACGACACCTCGCGGCTGACGGTGGCCGCGGCGGGGGCGGTGGCGGTGGCGGACGAGGAGCGCGCGGCGGCTTCCGGCGCTCCCGCGTCCGCTGCCTCCGCTGCTTCGGCTTCCTCGGCTGCCTCTCCGTCCGTGGCTGCCTCCGGATCGCCGTCCCCTGCCGCCTCCGCCTCCGGATCGCCGTCCCCGTCCGCCTCCGCCGTGCCGTCCCGTGACGCGTTCGCCGCGCCCCGTGCGGCGCAGCGCCGGGCGGCGGGCCTGGCCGGCGGCCGGCTGGTCGTCGCGTTCACCGGTGACGCACCGCAGGCCGGGTACCGGACCGAGGTGCCGACCGGTACGGCTGCCGCCGGCGGGGACGAGGGCGTGGAGGGGAGCGTCGAGGCGGGCGCCGGGGGCGAGTTGCGGGATCTGACGGTACGGCCGGTGCGTATCGCGGCGGCGGCGCCCCGGGCGAGAGCCTCGGCCACTGCGGGCGCCGGGCAGGCCGCCGGGCCCCTTCCCCGCACCGGGCGGCGCAGCGGTGAGCGCGCGGCACAGGCGTGCTCACCGACGTCCGGGTTCACCAACTGCACGCGGTTCACCCACAGCGGCGCCGACCAGACGTTCACGGTGCCGGCGGGCGTGACGAGCCTGAAGGTACGGCTGTGGGCCGGCGGTGGGGCCGGGGGTAACGGCAACTACTACGGAAACCAGTACGGCGGCGGTGGTGGCGGCTACACCACCGGCACCGTCGCGGTCACGCCGGGCCAGAAACTGACCGTCACCTCGGGCAGCGGTGGCGTAGCGGGCCTGACCAGGGATGTGTACGGGGGCGGCGGTGGCGGCGGCAACGGCAGGTTCGCCGGACAGAGCAATACGGCAGTCGGCTCCGCCGGCGGCGGCATGAGCGCGCTGTGGGACGGCGATTACGGCGGCACTGCGCTGCTCGTCGCCGGTGGCGGCGGCGGCGCCTCACCGGGTGCGGACATCTTCAACCCGTGGCCGGGGGCCGGTGGTGGCACCGAGGGCACCGAGGACAGATATCCCGCCATCTCCGGCCGCAAGGGCACACAGACGCAGGGCGGCGCGGCCGCCACCCAATCAGGGTGCAGCTCGCCTGCGATCTCGGGCAGCAAGTTCCGGGGCGGCGGGGGCGGCAGTGGCTTTGAGGGCGGTGGCGGCGGGGGCGGCGGCTACTACGGCGGCGGTGGCGGCGCCTGCCAGGTCAACAGCAGCACGAGCGGGACGGGCAACGCCAACGGCATGGGCGGCGGCGGATCCGGCTACATCGGCGGTGAAGGGGTGAGCGGTGCCAGTACGACCACCGGAGGCGAGAGCCAGGCCCGTGGCCAGGGAGGCGCAGCGGCGGGCAAGTCGGACCCCCTCTACCGTTCCGGCATCGGCGACGGAGGCGGCACCGGCGACGGCGGCAACGGCGAAACCACCATCGAGTGGGTCACCAGGACCGCCCTGTCGGTGACCAAGTCCCCGGCCTCCGGTACGTACGTACCGGGCGGCGAACTCACCTACCGCATCAGGGTTTTCAACGGCGGCCCTTCCCCGGCCACCGGCGTGCAGGTGCGCGACTCCTTCCCGGCCGCCTACCGCAATGCCCGGTGGACGTGCTCGGCCGACGGCGACGGTGTCAGCAAGTGCGGCGCGGCGTCGGGCTCGGGCAACATCGACACCACCGCGGACGTCGCGGCGGGACGGACGGTCACCTACACCGTCACCGGGACCGTTCCCTCCGATCACGTCGGCACCGTGGACAACAGCGCCACCATCACCGTGCCCAGCGGCACGGCCGACGACAACTGCAAGCCCTCCTGCACCGCCAACTCCAGCCTCACCCATGGCCCGAGCGCATCGCTGGAGATCTCCAAGGTGCTGCAGACCGCGCCGGTCGTGCCGGGGCAGCAGATCCAGTGGCGGGTGACGGTCAAGAACAACGGCCCGTCGCGGGCGCGTGGCGTGGTGGTCAGGGACAAGGTGCCGTCCGGGGTGAGCAACCCGTCGATGACCGGGGACTCCACCTGCACGCTGGCCTCGGGCGCGTACTCCTGTGCTGCGGTGGAGATCCCGGCCGGGGAGTCGAAGTCCTGGACCCTGAGCGGAACGCTGGCCTCGGACGCCACGACGACGCCGACGAACACGGCGACGGTGACGGGCGGTCCGGACCCGAGTGCGAGTGAGCGTACGGCGGAGGCCTCGACGTCCGTGTCGCCCGAGCCGCGGGCGTCGTTGGAGATCTCCAAGACGCTGAGGACTTCCCCGGTGGTGCCGGGCGAGAAGATCGAGTGGCAGGTCAGGGTCAAGAACAACGGGCCGTCGGTGGCGAGCGGCGTGGTGGTCAAGGACGCGGTGCCGTCCGGTGTGACGGGCGCGACCATGACGGGCCCGCAGAACTCCCAATGCGCTGTGTCCGCAGGTGAGTTCACCTGTCCGTCGGTCCGCATCCCGGTCGGGGCGGCGGCGACCTGGACGCTGTCGGGGACGCTGGACGCCGATGCCACCGAGGCGCCGGAGAACGTGGCGACGGTGACGGGCGGTCCGGATCCGAGCGCGAGCGAGCGTACGGCGGTGGCCTCGCCCACGGAGGCCGAGCCGAAGGCCGGTCTGGAGGTCTCCAAGGTCCTGCTGACCTCGCCGGTGGTGGCCGGGCAGCAGGTCCAGTGGCGGGTGACGGTGAAGAACAACGGCCCGTCGCGGGCCCGCAATGTGGTGGTCAGGGACCAGGTTCCGGCCGGGGTGACCGGGGCGACGATGACCGGCGACTCCACCTGCACGCTGGCATCCGGTGCGTACTCCTGCGCAGCGGTGCAGATCCCGGCGGGCGAGTCGAAGACCTGGACCCTCAGCGGGACGCTGGGCAACAGCGCCACCACGACCCCCACCAACACGGTGACGGTGACGGGCGGCCCGGATCCGAGTGCGAGCGAGCGTACGGCGGTGGCCTCCGCGTCCGCCTCGCCCGAGCGGCGGGCCTCGCTGACGGTGTCCAAGACGCTGAAGACCTCCCCGGTGGTGCCGGGCGAGAAGGTCGAGTGGACGGTGTCGGTCACGAACAACGGCCCGTCGCGGGCGACCGGTGTGACGGTCAGGGACAGGGTGCCGGACGGGGTGACGGGCGCGACCATGACCGGCGCCTCCGCCTGCACGCTGACCGGTGGCACCTTCAGCTGTGGGCCGGTGGAGATCGCGCCGGGTGCGACGGTGCGCTGGACGCTGTCCGGCACCCTGTCGGCGGACGCCACCGAGGCGCCGGAGAACGTGGCGACGGTGACGGGCGGTCCGGACCCGAGCGCGAGCGAGCGTACGGCGGTGGCCTCGCCGACGGAGGCCGAGCCGAAGGCCGCTCTGGAGGTCTCCAAGACGCTGATCACCTCGCCGGTGGTGCCGGGGCAGCAGATCCAGTGGCGGGTGACGGTCAAGAACAACGGTCCGTCGCGCGCCCGGAACGTCGTGGTCACGGACAAGGTGCCGGACGGAGTGACCGGCGCAACGATGTCCGGAGCCTCCACCTGCACACTCGCGTCAGGCGAGTTCAACTGTGCGGCGGTGGATGTCCCGGTGGGGCAGTCGAAGACGTGGACCTTGAGCGGCACGCTGGACGCCGATGCCACCGAGGCGCCGGAGAACGTGGCGACGGTGACGGGCGGTCCGGATCCGAGCGCGAGCGAGCGTACGGCGGTGGCTTCGCCGACGGAGGCCGAGCCGAAGGCCGCTCTGGAGGTCTCCAAGACGCTGATCACCTCGCCGGTGGTGCCGGGGCAGCAGATCCAGTGGCGGGTGACGGTCAAGAACAACGGCCCGTCGCGCGCCCGGAACGTCGTGGTCAAGGACAAGGTGCCGGCGGGCGTGAGCAACCCGTCGATGACCGGGGACTCCACCTGCACGCTGGCCTCGGGCGCGTACTCCTGTGCTGCGGTGGACATCCCGGCGGGCGGGTCGAAGTCGTGGACCCTCAGCGGGACGCTGGACGCCGACGCCACGACGACGCCCGTCAACACGGCCACGGTGACCGGTGGTCCGGATCCGAGTGCGAGTGAGCGTACGGCGGTGGCTTCCCCGTCCACCTCGCCCGAGCCGCGGGCCTCGCTCACCGTCACCAAGACGCTGAAGACCTCGCCGGTGGTGCCGGGGCAGAAGGTCGAGTGGGTGGTGACGGCGCAGAACGACGGTCCGTCGCGGGCCCGGAACGTCGTGGTCAAGGACAAGGTGCCGGATGGGGTGACCGGCGCGACGATGGCCGGTGCCTCCAACTGCACGCTCGCATCAGGTGAGTTCACCTGTGCGGCGCTGTCGATCCCGGCGGGTGAGTCCCGTACGTGGACGCTGTCCGGAACGCTGGACGCGAATGCCACCGAGGCCCCGGAGAACACGGTGACGGTGACGGGCGGCCCGGACCCGAGTGCGAGCGAGCGCACCGCGGTGGCCTCGCCCTCCACGGCCGAGCCGAAGGCCTCCCTGGAGGTGTCCAAGGTCCTGCTCACCTCGCCGGTGGTGCCGGGCCGGACGGTCCAGTGGAAGGTGACGGTGACCAACAAGGGGCCGTCGCGCGCCCGGGGCGTCGTGGTGAAGGACAAGGTTCCGGCGGGGGTGACCGGGGCGTCGATGTCCGGAGCGTCCAACTGCTCGTCGAATTCGGGTGAGTTCACATGTACGGCGGTGGACATTCCGGTGGGCGAGTCGAGGTCGTGGACGCTGTCCGGGACGCTGGATGCGGATGCCACGCAGGCTCCGGCGAATACGGTGACGGTGACGGGCGGCCCGGATCCCAGCGCGAGCGAGCACACCGCGGTGGCCTCTCCCTCCACCGCGTCGCCGCAGGCTGGGCTGGAGCTGTCCAAGACGCTGCTGACCTCGCCGGTGGTGCCGGGGGAGAAGATCGAGTGGAAGGTGACGGTCAAGAACAACGGTCCGTCGCGCGCCCGGAATGTCGTGGTCAAGGACAAGGTGCCGGATGGGGTGACCGGTACGACGATGACCGGCGGTTCCACCTGCACGTTGGCCTCGGGCGCGTACTCCTGTGCTGCGGTGGACATCCCGGCGGGCGGATCGAAGTCGTGGACGCTCAGTGGCACGCTCTCGTCGGACGCCACGACGACGCCCGCCAACTCGGTGACGGTGACGGGTGGTCCGGATCCGAGTGCGAGTGAGCGTACGGCGGTCGCCTCGCCCTCGCAGTCGCCGGAGCCGCGGGCGGGCCTGGAGCTGTCCAAGACCCTGCTGACCTCGCCGGTGGTGCCGGGGCAGCAGATTCAGTGGCGGGTGACGGTCAAGAACAACGGTCCCTCGCGGGCCCGGAATGTCGTGGTCAAGGACAAGGTGCCCGGTGCGATCAGTGGCCCCCGGATGGCGGCGGATTCCGATGGTGCGGTGTGTGCGATCACCGGTGGCGAGGCGGTCTGCCCGGCTGTCGATCTGGCAGCGGGTGCCTCGAAGTCGTACACCCTGAGCGGCACGCTCGATGCGGATGCGACGACTACGCCGGTCAATACGGCGACGGTGACCGGTGGCCCGGATCCGAGCGCGAGTGAGCGCACGGCGGTGGCCTCCGCGTCGGTGTCGCCGCAGGGGAAGGCGTCGCTGGAGGTGTCCAAGACCCTGGTCACGTCGCCGGTGGTGCCGGGGCAGAAGGTCGAGTGGCGGGTGACGGTGAAGAACAATGGTCCGTCGCGGGCTCGGGATGTGGTGGTGAAGGACAAGGTGCCGGGTGGGGTGACCGGCGCGACGATGTCGGGTGCTTCCAACTGCACGCTCACGGCTGGTGAGTTCGGTTGTGCCGCGGTGCAGGTTCCGGCGGGTGAGTCGCGTACGTGGACGCTGTCCGGGACGCTGGACGGGGATGCCACGCAGGCCCCGGAGAACACGGTGACGGTGACGGGCGGCCCGGATCCGAGCGCGAGCGAGCGCACGGCGGTGGCCTCGCCCTCGACGGCGCAGCCGAGGGCGTCGTTGGAGATCTCCAAGACGCTGCTGACGTCGCCGGTCGTGCCGGGGGAGAAGATCGAGTGGAAGGTGACGGTCAAGAACAACGGGCCGTCGCGGGCGCGGAATGTGGTGGTGAAGGACAGGGTTCCGGCGGGGGTGAGCAACCCGTCGATGACCGGGGATTCCGCCTGCACGCTGGCTTCGGGGACGTACTCCTGTGCTGCGGTGGACATTGCGGCGGGCGGGTCGAAGTCGTGGACGCTGAGCGGGACGCTGGCCGCCGATGCGACGACGACGCCGGAGAACACGGCGACGGTGACGGGTGGTCCGGATCCGAGCGCCAGTGAGCGTACGGCCGTGGCCTCGCCCAGTGGGAGCCCGCAGCCGCGCGCTTCGCTGACCGTGTCCAAGACGCTGAAGACCTCGCCGGTGGTGCCGGGGCAGAAGGTCGAGTGGGTGGTGACGGCGAAGAACGGCGGTCCGTCGCGGGCTCGGGATGTGGTGGTGAAGGACAAGGTTCCGGCGGGGGTGACCGGCGCGACGATGTCCGGCGCCTCCAACTGCACCCGGAGCAGCGGTGAGTTCACCTGCGCAGCGGTGTCGATCCCGGCGGGTGAGTCCCGTACGTGGACGCTGTCCGGGACGCTGGATGCCGACGCGACGGCCGCGCCGGCGAACACGGCGACGGTGACCGGTGGTCCGGACCCGAGCGCGAGCGAGCGCACCGCGGTGGCCTCGCCCTCGTCGGCCGCGCCGCGGGCCTCCCTGGAGGTGTCCAAGGTCCTGAAGACCTCGCCGGTGGTGCCGGGGCAGAAGATCGAGTGGGAGGTGACGGTGAAGAACAGCGGGCCGTCGCGGGCGCGGAATGTGGTGGTGAAGGACAAGGTTCCGGCGGGGGTGACCGGAGCGGCGATGTCGGGTGCCTCCGCTTGTACGCAGGCCGGTGGTGAGTTCACCTGTGCCGCGGTGGACATCCCGGCGGGCGCGTCCCGTACGTGGACGCTGAGTGGGACGTTGTCGTCGGACGCCACGACGACGCCCGCCAACTCGGTGACGGTGACGGGTGGTCCGGATCCGAGTGCGAGTGAGCGTACGGCGGTGGCTTCGCCGAGCGAGAGCCCTGAGCCGCGGGCGGGCCTGGAGGTGTCCAAGACACTGCTGACCTCGCCGGTGGTGCCGGGGCAGCAGGTTCAGTGGCGGGTGACGGTGAAGAACGGCGGGCCGTCGCGGGCGCGGAATGTGGTGGTGAAGGACAGGGTTCCGGCGGGGGTGAGCAATCCGTCGATGACCGGGGATTCCGCCTGCACGCTGGCTTCGGGGACGTACTCCTGTGCTGCGGTGGACATTGCGGCGGGCGGGTCGAAGTCGTGGACGCTGAGCGGGACGCTGGCCGCCGATGCGACGACGACGCCGGAGAACACGGCGACGGTGACGGGTGGTCCGGATCCGAGCGCCAGTGAGCGTACGGCCGTGGCCTCGCCCAGTGGGAGCCCGCAGCCGCGCGCTTCGCTGACCGTGTCCAAGACGCTGAAGACCTCGCCGGTGGTGCCGGGGCAGAAGGTCGAGTGGGTGGTGACGGTGAAGAACGACGGTCCGTCGCGGGCTCGGGATGTGGTGGTGAAGGACAAGGTGCCGGGTGGGGTGACCGGCGCGACGATGTCGGGTGCTTCCAACTGCACCCGGAGCAGCGGTGAGTTCACCTGTGCCGCAGTGTCGATCCCGGCGGGGGAGTCGAAGTCGTGGACGCTGAGCGGGACGCTGGACGCGGATGCGACGCAGGCACCGGCGAACACGGTGATCGTGACGGGCGGCCCCGACCCGTCCGCGTCCGAGCACACGGCCGTGGCCTCGCCGACGGAGGCGGAGCCGCGGGCCTCGCTGGAGGTGTCGAAGGTGCTGCTGACCTCGCCGGTGGTGCCGGGGCAGCAGGTTCAGTGGCGGGTGACGGTGAAGAACGGCGGGCCGTCGCGGGCGCGGAATGTGGTGGTGAAGGACAGGGTTCCGGCGGGGGTGAGCAATCCGTCGATGACCGGGGATTCCGCCTGCACGCTGGCTTCGGGGGCGTACTCCTGTGCTGCGGTGGAGATCCCGGCGGGGGAGTCGAAGTCGTGGACGTTGAGCGGGACGCTGGCTGCCGATGCGACGACGACGCCCGCTAACACGGTGACGGTGACGGGTGGTCCGGATCCGAGTGCGAGTGAGCGGACGGCCGTGGCCTCGCCCACGGGGAGTCCGCAGCCGCGGGCCTCGCTGGAGGTGTCGAAGGTGCTGCTGACCTCGCCCGTACTGCCCGGGGAGAAGATCGAGTGGCGGGTGACGGTGAAGAACAATGGTCCGTCGCGGGCCCGGAACGTAGTGGTGAAGGACAAGGTGCCGGACGGGGTGAGCGGCGCGACGATGTCGGGTGCCTCCGGCTGCACGGAGAGCGGCGGTGAGTTCACCTGTGCGGCCGTGGAGGTCCCGGCGGGTGCGTCGCGTACGTGGACGCTGAGCGGGACGCTGGACGCCGCTGCCGCGAAGACGCCGACGAACACGGTGACGGTGACCGGCGGACCGGACCCGTCCGCATCCGAGCACACCGCCGTCGCCAGCCCCTCGGCCGACCCGCAGCGGCTGCACCTGTCCAAGAAGGCCGACCGTGCGGAGGTGGGCGCGACCGGGGAGGTCGTCTACACCCTGACCGTCGCCAACACCGGCGGCTCCGACGCCAAGGGCGTCACCGTCGAGGACGACCTGAGCGACATCCTGACGGAGGCGGATTACGGCAATGACGCCAGGGCCCGGCTGGACGGTGCCGATGCGGTGACCCAGCCGCGGTACGCCGCGCCCCGGCTGACCTGGACCGGAGACGTACCGCGCGGCAAGAGCGTGGTGATCACCTTCAGCGTCAAGGTGCCGGAACGCCTCAAGCGGGCGCAGCCCGGCGTCGACCGCAGGATGGACAACACCGTCACCAGCGATACGCCCGGCTCCGACTGTCCCAGGGCCCGGCCCGCGGCCGCGTGCTCGTCCACCGTCCGTCTCGCCGACCCGTCCGTGGCGAAGACCGTGTCCACGGGGATGCCCGAGCCGGGCGGGAAGGTCACCTACACCCTGACCGTGCGCAACTCCGGCACCGCCCCGTTCTCCGGCTACGACCTGACGGACGACCTGCGCGACATCCTGGACGACGCCACCTGGAACGGGGACGCCCGCTCCGATGCCGGGGAGCAGCCCGTCTTCGACGCGGCGGGCCGCAGGCTCACCTGGCGCGGCGACCTCGCGCCCGGCCAGGTCGTGACCATCACCTATTCGGTCACGGTCGGCGACCCGCCCCAGGGCAACGCGCGGCTGAGGAACGAGGTGACCTCCAAGGAGCCCGGCAGCAACTGCCCGCCGGGCAGACAGCGCCCCAACCCGGAGTGCGCCACCGGCACCAGGGAGGGGGGCGGCGGCATCCCGCGGCTGCGGGTGGAGCACCGGGTGGACAAGCCGGTGGCCCGGCCCGGCGAGCAGGTGTCGTACACCGTCACCGTCACCAACACCGGCAGTGCGATCTTCGTGGACCCCGCGCTCAGGGTCGGGCTCGACGACGTGCTGGACGACGCGGCGTACAACGGGGACGCCCAGGCCGACCGGGGCAGCGTGCGGGTGGCCGGCGTCCCGGCGCAGCGCGCGCTGCGGGCCGACCGGGCCCAGCTGAACTGGAGCGCGGACAGTCTGAAGCCGGACGAGCGGGCCCGGATCACCTATACGGCGACGGTCGGCTCCCCGCCCCGGGGCAACCTGCTGCTGACCTCGTACGCGTACACCACCGGCGGGGCCAGCAACTGCCCGGTCGACGACGACTCCCGGCCCGAGTGCCTGGTGCGTACGGTCGTCCCGCTGCTGCACCTGGCCAAGACCGTGCAGGCGCCCAAGAGCCCCGGGCCGGGGGACAAGGTCACCTACACCGTCACCGTCACCAACCGCGGGACGGCGGCGTACACCGGTGCCGGGTTCAGCGACGATCTGTCCAAGGTGCTGGACGACGCCGCGTACGGCCAGGACGCGCGGGCCACCTCGGGCGGCGTGCGCTACGCGGCGCCCGTGCTGCGCTGGCGCGGGGACGTCCCGGCGGGCGGCACGGTGCGGGTGAGCTACTCCTTCACGGTCAAGAAGGAGCAGGGTGACCGGGCGCTGGGCAACGGTGTCACGGCCACCGTGCCGGGCACGAACTGTCCGCCCGGCTCCTCCCACCCCGACTGCACGGCCCCCCGGATCACGACCACCCAGCCGCCGGGGCCGGTCAAGCCCGTCAAACCCGTGAAGCCGCTGCCCGCGACCGGCGACCGGACGCTGGTCTACGCGGGGCTCGGCGCGCTGGCGATCATCCTGGGACTGGCCGCCCTCGCCGTGGCCCGCAGGCGCCGCCGGGCGTGAGGCGCGGGGGAGGGCGCCTGCCGGGAAGCCCTCCCCGAAGCGTTCCCGTAAAGCGTTTCGCGGCCATGGGAGCACACGCCATAGACTTGCGCGCGAAACCCAATCACTCACCCTGAGGATCGCTGCATGCCTGGCATCACGCGCGAGGAGGTCGCCCACCTCGCCCGGCTGGCGCGTCTGGAGCTGAAGGACGAAGAGCTCGACCACTTCGCCGGACAGCTGGACGACATCATTGGCGCGGTCGCCCGCGTCTCCGAGGTCGCCGACCAAGACGTACCGCCGACCTCTCACCCGCTGCCCCTGACCAATGTCATGCGGCCGGACGAGGTCCGTCCGTCGCTGACCCCCGAGCAGGCGCTCTCCGGCGCCCCGGCCCAGGAGCAGCAGCGTTTCAAGGTGCCGCAGATCCTGGGGGAGGACTGACCCGCAATGACGGCCAACAACACCATCGAGAACTGCATCAAGCTCACGGCCGCCGAGATCGCGGGGAAGATCGCCTCCGGCGAGCTCACCGCCGTCGAGGTCACCGAGGCGCACCTGGCCCGTATCGAGGCCGTCGACGAGAAGGTGCACGCCTTCCTGCACGTCGACCGTGAGGGTGCGCTGGCGCAGGCCCGCGCCGTGGACGCCAAGCGCGAGCGCGGCGAGAAGCTCGGCCCGCTGGCCGGCGTCCCGATCGCCCTGAAGGACATCTTCACCACCGAGGGCATCCCGACCACCGTCGGCTCCAAGATCCTTGAGGGCTGGATCCCGCCGTACGACGCGACGCTGACCAAGCGGCTCAAGGCCGCCGACGTCGTCATCCTCGGCAAGACCAACATGGACGAGTTCGCCATGGGGTCGAGCACCGAGAACAGCGCGTACGGACCGACGGGCAACCCGTGGGACCTCACCCGTATCCCGGGCGGCTCCGGCGGTGGCTCCTCCGCGGCCCTGGCCTCCTACGAGGCGCCGCTGGCCATCGGCACGGACACCGGCGGCTCCATCCGCCAGCCCGCCGCCGTCACCGGCACCGTCGGCGTCAAGCCGACTTACGGCGCGGTCTCCCGCTACGGCATGGTGGCCTTCTCCTCCTCCCTGGACCAGGGCGGGCCCTGCGCCCGTACGGTCCTGGACGCGGCCCTGCTGCACGAGGCCATCGCGGGCCACGACGAGCTGGACTCCACCTCCATCGACGCGCCGGTCCCGCCGGTCGTCGAGGCGGCCCGCAACGGCTCGGTCGCCGGTATGCGCGTCGGCGTCGTCAAGCAGTTCCGCGGCGAGGGCTACCAGGCCGGTGTCCTGCAGCGGTTCGACGAGTCCGTCGCGCTGCTCAAGGAGCTGGGCGCCGAGATCGTCGAGCTGGACTGCCCGAGCTTCGACCTCGCCCTGTCGGCGTACTACCTCATCGCGCCCTCGGAGTGCTCCTCCAACCTGGCCCGCTTCGATGCCATGCGCTACGGCCTGCGGGTCGGCGACGACGGCACGAAGTCGGCGGAGGAGGTCACCGCGCTGACCCGTGAGGCGGGCTTCGGCGACGAGGTCAAGCGCCGCATCATCCTGGGTACGTACGCGCTCAGCTCCGGCTACTACGACGCGTACTACGGCTCGGCGCAGAAGGTCCGGACCCTGATCACCCGGGAGTTCGAGGCGGCCTTCGAGCAGGTCGACGTCATCGTGTCGCCGACCACGCCCACCACCGCCTTCCCGATCGGTGAGCGCGCCGACGACCCGATGGCGATGTACCTCGCCGACCTGTGCACCATCCCGACCAACCTGGCCGGCAACGCCGCCATGTCGCTGCCCTGCGGCCTGGCGCCGGAGGACGGCCTGCCCGTCGGGCTGCAGATCATCGCCCCTGCCATGAAGGACGACCGGCTCTACAAGGTCGGTGCCGCGGTCGAGGCCGCGTTCACCGCCAAGTGGGGTCACCCGCTGCTTGAGGAGGCACCGTCGCTGTGAGTGGAAAGCTCGCCAAGGCCAAGAACTTCAAGAAGTCCAAGGCCGGTACGTATCTGTCCATCGGCACCACGCTGTTCGGTGCGGTCAGCGTCATCAAGCAGGCGCGCAAGGCCAAGGGGGAGGCGGACACCCTCCAGCTGGTCGACGCCGTCGTCTCCGCCGCCGCCATCGCCACCGGCGTCGCGCTGCTCGTGCGTGAACTGCGCCGCATCAACAGCGACGACGTCCTCGCGGACTGAAGCGCGCGACGCGGACTGAAAGGTTAGTTTTCCGTGACCGTCACTGAACTGGTGTCGTACGAGGACGCGCTGGCCGCCTATGACCCCGTGATGGGTCTTGAGGTGCACGTCGAACTCGGCACCAAGACGAAGATGTTCTGCGGGTGTTCGACCACCCTGGGTGCCGACGCCAACTCGCAGACCTGCCCCACCTGCCTGGGCCTGCCCGGCTCGCTCCCGGTCGTCAACGCGACCGGCGTCGAGTCGGCCATCAAGATCGGCCTGGCGCTGAACTGCTCGATCGCCGAGTGGTGCCGTTTTGCCCGGAAGAACTACTTCTATCCGGACATGCCGAAGAACTTCCAGACCTCCCAGTACGACGAGCCCATCGCCTTCGACGGCTACCTCGACGTACAGCTGGAGGACGGCGAGGTCTTCCGCGTGGAGATCGAGCGCGCCCACATGGAGGAGGACACCGGCAAGTCGACGCACGTCGGCGGCGCGACGGGCCGTATCCACGGCGCGTCCCACTCCCTCCTGGACTACAACCGCGCCGGCATCCCGCTCATCGAGATCGTCACCAAGCCGATCGAGGGCGCGGGCGAGCGGGCCCCCGAGGTGGCGAAGGCGTACGTCGCCGAGCTGCGCGAGGTCATCAAGGCGCTCGGCGTCTCCGAGGCCCGGATGGACAAGGGCCAGATGCGCTGCGACGTGAACCTGTCGCTGCGCCCGAACGGGACGAAGGAATTCGGCACCCGCTCGGAGACGAAGAACGTCAACTCCCTTCGCTCGGTGGAGCGTGCGGCCCGCTTCGAGATCCAGCGGCACGCCGCGGTGCTCTCCTCGGGCGGCACGATCGTGCAGGAGACCCGTCACTTCCACGAGGACGACGGCTCCACCACCTCCGGCCGCATCAAGGACAACGCCGAGGACTACCGGTACTTCCCGGAGCCCGACCTCGTCCCCGTCGCCCCGGCCCGCGAGTGGGTCGAGGAACTGCGGGCCGGCCTGCCCGAGATGCCGCGGGTGCGCCGCAACCGGCTGCGCGAGGAGTGGGGCGTCAGCGAGCTCGACATGCAGTCGATCCTCAACGCCGGCGCGGTCGACGCGATCGTCGCCACGACCGAGGCGGGCGCCCCGGCCGACCAGGCCCGCAAGTGGTGGATGGGCGAACTGGCCCGTAACGCCAACGAGTCGGGCAAGGCCCTGGACGAGCTGCCGATCACCCCGGCGCAGGTCGCCCGGGTCACCGCGCTGGTCGCGTCCGGTGACCTCAACGACAAGCTGGCCCGCCAGGTCATCGAGGGCGTGCTGGCCGGCGAGGGCGACCCGGACGAGGTCGTCGAGAAGCGCGGCCTGAAGGTCGTCTCCGACGACGGCGCCCTGGGCACCGCCGTCGACGAGGCCATCGCCGCCAACGCCGCCATCGCCGACAAGATCCGCGGCGGCAAGGTCGCCGCCGCCGGCGCCCTGGTCGGCGCGGTCATGAAGGCCACCCGCGGCCAGGCCGACGCGGCCCGCGTCCGCGAACTGATCCTGGAAAAGCTGGGCGTCGAGGGCTGACGCCGCCGACCCCGCTGCGCGCGATGGGGCGGTCCTCCCGGCCAGGGAGGGCCGCCCCACGCGCGTCTCGTGCTCGCGCCGGGGCGGGCCCGCTCCGGGCCTTGCGGGTATGGGTTACGTACCCGCACCCTTGCCGGTGCGAGCGGAAGGAGCTCTGCCGTGCCCGACGTCAACATCCGTATCCCCGCCGATGCGCGCGACCGGCTTGCCGAGACAGCGGCCGCAGAGGGGTTGTCCCTGCGTTCCTACCTCGTCCGGCCCGCCGACACTCTCCTCGCCCCCGCCGAGCGTGCCGAGCGCGCCGAGCAGGCTCGCGCCGTGCTTCGGGAGTGGAACGGCTATGACCCCACCGAGGCCGAAGGGACGGAACTGGACGCCGAGTTGGACCGGCGCCTGAGGCGGGCGAACGCTCGGTGAACGACAGCTCCCACTTCGTTCTCGACGACTCGGCGATGATCGCTGCCGGACGCGGCGATGCTCTGGTCTCTCGTCTGATCCATCAAGCGCACACCCGGCCCGGCCGGTTCCTGTACATGTCGGCGTGTGCCCTGGTCGAGGCCGACCGCGCCAGGCCCGGCACGGCCGAGCACTTGGCGGCGCTTCCAGGTATCACCGTCCTTGATCTGGACCTGCCAGCCGCACTCGCGGTCGCACAAGGCAGCGGCTGGGCGGCGGAGCACACTCGATATGCCGCATTGCCGACCCTCGACCGCCCCGATGGTGCGGTGATCGCCACTGCTGCCCCTGGTCAATGGGACGGGCAGCCGTTCCGGGTACTCGATCTCTCGCCGTAGAGGAGTGGCGTCGCCGGCTGCTTGCGCCCGGCCTGACAGGCGCGGACTTCGCGGGTCGCCCAGCACCACGAGGCGGGCGCCGACCATGTGGCCATTCGGCCGCTGGCCGCCGGGGGAGTGGTCGGGGTGGACCAACTGCGGGAGCTGGCGCCGGTGTTGATGGGGTGAGGGGGAGGGGCGGCGCGGGGAGCGCCGCCCCTTGGGCGGTTTACGGCAGGCCGTGGACGTGCGGGCCGACCGCGTTGGACCAGGCGTTGGAGGCGGTCGCGTCCCAGTTGGTGGACCAGGTCATGGCGCCGCGCAGGGCGGGGTAGGTCTTGGCGGGTTTGAAGGTGCCGCAGGAGGTGGCCTTGGTGAGGCAGTCCAGGGCGGCGTTGACGATGGTGGGGGAGACGTAGCCGCTGCCGGCGCCGCGGGGGGAGGCGGGCAGGCCCAGGCCCACCTGGGAGGGGTCGAGGCCGCCTTCGAGCTGGATGCAGGCGAGGGCGGTGAGGAAGTCGACCGAGCCCTGGGAGTAGACCTTGCCGTCGCAGCCGTTCATCGAACCGCTGTTGTAGTACTGCATGTTGACGACGGTGAGGATGTCCTTGATGTTCAGGGCGGTACGGAAGTAGGAGCCGGAGGTGGACTGCATGTCCACGGTCTGCGGCGCCATGGTGATGACCAGGCCGGGGCCCGCCTTCTGGGACAGGGAGCGCAGGGCCTGGGTCATGTAGGTGGGGTTGAGGCCGTTCTCCAGGTCGATGTCGACGCCGTTGAAGCCGTACTCCTGCATGAGGGCGTACACGCTGTTGGCGAAGTTGGCGGCGGCGGTGGCGCTGTTGACGGAGACGGAGCCCTTCTCGCCGCCGACGGAGATGATGACGCTCTTGCCGTCCGCCTGCTTGGCCTTGACGTCGGCCTTGAACTGCTCGACGGTGTAGCCGCCCAGGCCCGCCGAATCGAGGTTGAAGGTGACGGCGCCGGGCGTGGCGGTCGCGTCCGCGAAGGCGACCGCGATGATGTCGTACTGCTTCTGGACGTCGCTGATCTTCTGGACCGCGGCGCCGTTGTTGAAGTTCTGCCAGTAGCCGGTGACCGCGTGCTTGGGGACGGTGGGCTCGCTGCCGCGCGGCCCCGTGGTGCCGGTGACCGCCGCCGACCTGGCGGACTCGCCCGCCGCGTTCACCGCCGAGACCTGGAACTGGTACGAGGTGGCCGGGCTGAGCCCCGTCACCACCGCCGAAGTGCCGCTCACCGACTGGACCTTGGTGCCGTCGCGGTAGACGTGGTAGCCGGTGGCGAACTTCACCGGGTCCCAGGACAGGGCCACCGAGGAGGCGGTGACGGCGCCGGTCTTCAGGCCGCCGGGCGCGCCCGGTACGGGGTCGCCGGGGTCGCCGCCCCCGCCGTCCGGCCCGAAGACGCTGATGTCGTCGGCGAAGTAGGCGGGCTGCCCGTACCAGCCGTGGGTGTAGACGGTGACGGAGGTGGTGTTCGCGCCGGTGGTGAAGGTGGTGGTCAGCTGCTGCCAGGAGGCGGCCGAGGAGGTCCAGGTGGACACGTCGGTGGTGCCGGTGCCGCTCGCGCCGAGGTAGACGTACGAGCCCTGGACCCAGGCGCTGAGCGTGTAAGTGGAGGAGGGCTTGACCGCGACGGTCTGCGAGCAGCGGGCGTTGTCGGAGCCCGCCGGGGTGGCCTTGAGGGCCGAAGTGCCGGTGCGGACGGGCGAGTTGACGGCGCTGCCGCTGGCGCCGGAGCAGGTCCAGTCGGCCAGGCCCGCCTCGTACCCGGGGTTCTTGGCGTTGTTGACGTCGGCCTGTGGGGCGGCCGTGCTGGTCTGTATGCCGGTGAGGCAGAGCGCGGCAGCGGCGAGCGCCGCGGTGCCCCAGCGTCTGCGTCTGGAGCGCGCTGTGCTGGACATGGCTGTCTCCAAGGTGTGAGGGGGAAACCCTGGCGCACAAGCTGGTCCAGACCAATAGGGTTGTCAAGGTTTTGGGCAGCGACTTGACCTTGACAGTAGTGTCAGGCTTCTACGGTCCCGGCATGCTGAAGGAGAAAGAGATGCGCATCGGCGCGCTGTCGGAGCTGACCGGCATCAGCGCCCGCTCGCTGCGCTACTACGAACAGCAGGGCCTGGCTGCGACCGGTACGCGCCGCCAACGGGCGGCCCTGCTGCTGCGTGCGCCGCGGGCCGTCTGAGCGCACGTCGGGTCCGGGGCGTCCCTCAAGGTCATCTGTTCTTAAAGTTGTCACCTCGATACCTACCCAGTGCCACCCGGCTTCACTACCGTCCCGCTCGCACCCCATCAATGGGCCGGAAGTGAACCATTGCCCGACGGCGGGCAGTCGACTGGGAGGTCGAGCGTGGCGACGGAGATATCTCGCAGGCGGGTACTGGGAGTTGGCGCCGCGGCCGTGGGGGCGGCCGCCGCCGGCTCGCTGCTGCCGCCCTCGCTCCAGCAGGCACTGGCCCAGTCCCAGGCCGAGGCACCCGGCCGCCGCGGCGGCCTCGCCGACATCCGGCACGTGGTCGTCCTCATGCAGGAGAACCGCTCCTTCGACCACTACTTCGGCATGCTGCGCGGCGTACGCGGCTACGCCGACCGCAACGCCGTCCAGCTGCCCGGCGGCAAAAGCGTCTACGAGCAGCCCGGCCTCCTGGGCATCGGGACCGTCCTGCCCTTCTCCGTACGCGAGGCCGCCGCGGCGCAGAAGAAGGACCTCCAGTACATCGGCGCGCTGGACCACGGCTGGGAGGGCGGCGCCAAGGCCTGGAACAAGGGCTGGATGAACAACTGGGTCAGCGCCAAGACAGCCGCCACCATGGCCCACTACGACCGCCGGGACGTGCCGCTGCACTACGAGCTGGCCGACACCTTCACCGTCTGCGACGCCTACCACTCCTCCATCCACTCCTCCACCAGCCCCAACCGCAACCACCTGGTCAGCGGCTGGACCGGATTCGAGCCGGGCAGCGGCAAGCGGGCGGTGGGCAACGACGCCTACGCCGAGGACAGCCACCCCGGCTACGACTGGACCACCTACGCCGAGCGCCTGGAGAAGGCGGGCCACAGCTGGCGGGTCTACCAGGAGTGGGACAACTTCACCGACAACAACCTGGAGTTCTACGCCACCTTCAAGGCGGTGATGAAGAAGGCGCTGGCCAAGGTCGGCGGCGGCATCACGAACATGACCGCCTTCTACGGCAAGGTGGCGGGCGCGAACGAGGCCGAACGGGTGCGCCTGCAAGGCCTGCTGGAGGAGGGCGTACGGGCCCTGAGCGCCGCCGAGCGCAGCCTGTTCGAGCGGGCGCTGCGCCGAGGCGAGCCCGGCTCCACGGCCACCGCCTTCGCCGCCGACGTCGCGAGCGGCCAGCTGCCCGAGGTCTCCTACATCGTCCCCTCGGCCGCCGACTCCGAGCACCCCGGCTCCTCCTCGCCCATCGCCAGCGCCACCATCGTCTACAAGGTGCTGGACGCGCTCGGCAAGAACCCGGACGTCTGGCAGCACACCGCGCTCTTCCTCACCTACGACGAGAACGACGGCTTCTTCGACCACGTCCCGCCGCCGGTCGCCCCGCCCGGCGCCGAGGGCGAGACCTGGGACGGCAAGCCCACCGGGCTCGGCATCCGCGTCCCGATGCTGGTCATCTCGCCCTGGACGGTGGGCGGTTACGCCTGCTCGCAGGTCTTCGACCACACCTCCATCGTCCGCTTCCTGGAGCGCTGGACGGGGGTGCGCGAGCCCAACATCAGCGCCTGGCGGCGCACCGTCTGCGGCGACCTGACCAGCGCCTTCGACTTCTCGCGCGGGCGCAGACAGCCCGCGGTGGACCAGGTGGGCCCGATCCCGCCGTTCAGCGGGCGCTGGAACCCGCGCCCGCCCCTGAAGCAGAAGCTGCCCCAGCAGGAGCCCGGCACCCGGCCCGCCAGGCCGCTGCCGTACCAGCCCGACGCGGACGGCGCCTACGACGCCGCGGCCTCGGTCTTCCGCCTGGCGCTGCGCAACAGCGGCAAGGCCAGCGCGCACCTCGCGCTGTACCCGTACGCGGGGGAGTACGCCACCCCGCAGCACCGCGACGTCAGCGGCCGGGCCCAGTGGGAGGTGCCGGTCAAGGACGGCGCGTACCGCTTCACGCTCACCGGCCCCAACGGCTTCCGCCGCGAGTACGCCGGCAGCGGCAAGGGCGCGGCGGCCGGGGTGCGGATCGGCACCCGGATCGACGCGGCCCGGCGCGAGATCCACCTCACGGTCGTGAACCGGGGCAAGGCCGACCTCACGTTCACGCTCAAGCCGCTGGCGTACTCCGATGCCGCCCCGCGCACCCTGACGGTCAAGGCGGGCAGCACCCGCACCGTCGCGCACTCCGCCGCCGGCGCGCACGGCTGGTACGACCTCGCCCTCACCGCCGCCCAGGACACCTCCTTCCACCGGCGCCTCATGGGTCACATCGAGAACGGGAGGGAGTCCGTCACGGGCTGACCTGGGCCTTACGGGAGCGGGGCGGCCCGCTTTAGCACGTCCGGGTTCGCCCCGTGGCGTCCTTTGTGGGGAAGTCCACAAAGGGAGCAAAGGATCTTTTCGGGCTGTCACTCTCAAAGGACAGCGGGCCCGCCGCCCCTTCGTCGGCAGGCGGCGGGCCGCTGCGCCCCGTACATCCGCGCTCGGCACCACCGGTACTACCCGGGAGATATCGACGCACAACCCGGGAAGCAGACGAAGAGCTCCATGACCGCACTGGCTCGGTGGTGCCTCAGGCGCCGCACGGTCGTCATCGTGCTGTGGCTCGCCGCCTTCGCGGGCGCCGCCGCCGCGGCGGGCGCGATGGGCACCGCGTACTCCAACCACTACGAGGTCCCCGGGACGGAGTCGGGACGGGCGAGCGCCCTGCTGGCCAAGGCCTTCCCCGGGCAGTCGGGGGACAGCGAAACCATCGTGTGGCACACCGGCTCCGGCACGGTGCGCGCCGCCGACGTCCAGCAGGAGATGACCCGCACCCTGGACAAGGTCGCCGAGCTGCCCGGGGTGCGCTCCGTACAGGGGCCGTACGACCCCCACGGGCAGGGCCGGATCAGCCGGGACGGGCACACCGCCTACGCCACCCTCACCTTCGACGTGCCCACCGACGCACTGGATTCCGCTCAGGTCCAGAAGGTCGTGGACACCGCGACGGCCGCCGCGGACGACAACGTGCAGGTCGCGCTGGGCGGCTCCGGCATCGCGCTGACCGAGGCCCCCAAGGGCCAGCTCGCCGAACTCATCGGCCTCGCCGCAGCCGCCGTCGTCCTCTTCCTGGCCTTCGGGTCGCTCGCCGCGACCTTCCTGCCGATCATCACGGCGGTGGTCGGCGTGGGCACGGCCGCGGCCGGCACCACCCTGCTCGGCCACGCCATGACCATCGCCGACTTCGCGCCGATGCTCGGCATGCTGATCGGCCTGGGCGTGGGCATCGACTACGCGCTGTTCATCGTCACCCGGCACCGCAAGGGGCTGCGCCAGGGCCTGAGCGTCCAGCAGGCCGCCGAACGCGCGGTGACGGTGTCCGGGCGCGCGGTCGTCTTCGCCGGGGCCACCGTCTGCATCGCTCTGCTCGGCATGCTCATCCTGCGCCTGAGCTTCCTCAACGGCGTGGCCGTCGCCGCCTGCCTCACCGTCGTCCTGGCCGTCGCCGCCTCCGTCACCCTGCTGCCCGCCCTGCTCGGCGTGATCGGCCTGCGCGCGCTCAGCCGCCGCGAGCGCGCCGCGCTGGCCGCCGACGGGCCGCGCCCACAGCAGCCGGCCGGCTTCGCGGCCCGCTGGTCGCGCCTGGTGGAGCGGCACCCCAAGCTGCTGGGCTGCGCCGCGGCGGCCATCATGCTGATCCTGGCGCTGCCCACGCTCTCCCTGCACCTGGGCACCTCCGACCAGGGCAACAACCCCGCGAGCTCGACCACCCGGCAGGCCTACGACCTGCTCGGATCCGGCTTCGGGCCCGGCTCCAACGGGCCGCTGACCCTGGTCGGCTCGCTGGAGGGGGCGGGCGAGCGGCTCGCCTTCGACAAGCTGCCGCAGGAGCTGCGGGCCACCCCCGGGGTGGCACAGGTCAGCGGACCGGAGTTCAACGGCAGCGGCGACACCGGCGTGATCACCGTCCTGCCCACCTCGGCCCCGCAGTCCCAGCAGACCTCCGACCTGGTCGAACGGCTGCGTACCCAGGTCCTGCCCAAGGCCGCGGACGGCACCGCGATGCAGGTGCACGTGGGCGGGGTCACCGCGAGCTACGACGACTTCGCCGATGTCATCGTCGGCAAGCTCCCGCTCTTCGTCGGCGCCGTCATCGGCCTGGGCAGCGCCCTGCTGCTGCTCGCCTTCCGCAGCATCGGCATCCCGCTGAAGGCCGCCGCGATGAACATCGCCGCCGTCGCCTCCTCCTTCGGCATCGTCGTCGCGATCTTCCAGTGGGGCTGGGGCAGCGAACTGCTGGGCCTGGGCAGCGCGGGCCCGATCGAGCCCTTCCTCCCCGTGATCATGGTCTCGGTGCTCTTCGGGCTCTCCATGGACTACCAGGTCTTCCTGGTCAGCCGGATGTACGAGGAGTGGCGGCGCACCGGCGACAACTGCCGGTCGGTACGGGTGGGCCTGGCCGAGACCAGCCGCGTCATCAACTCCGCCGCCGTCATCATGATCGCGGTCTTCGGCGCCTTCGTCCTCAGCGGCGACAGGATCATCGCCATGTTCGGCACAGGGCTCGCCGCCGCGGTGGCACTGGACGCCTTCGTGCTCCGTACGCTCCTGGTCCCCGCCCTGATGCACATGCTGGGCGGCGCGAACTGGTGGCTGCCCGCCTGGCTGGACCGGTGGCTGCCGCGGATCAGCATCGAGCCGCCCGAGCCTCGGCTTGCGCCGGATGCGGATGCGGAACCGGCGGACGCCGGAGTACCGGGCGCCGGGCCCGTGGCGCTGCCCGGACCGCGGCACAGCGAGGCGGAGCGGCTGGTCCGCAGCTGACCGAACGGCCCCCGGCTTCCTGTCGCATGCGAAGGCGGCCCCCGTACCGTGGAGACAACGGCAGTCACGCCACCGCGGCAAGGGGAGGAATCGGGGTATGACCGAGCGCAAACCACCGGGTGTCAGTTTCGAGTCATGGGCGGACCGGCAGATCCGCGAGGCGGAGGCGCGCGGCGACTTCGCCGACCTGCCCGGCTTCGGCAAACCGCTGGAGGGCCTGGACCGGCCGTACGACGACATGTGGTGGGTCAAGGAGAAGATGCGGCGGGAGAACCTCTCCTTCCTGCCCCCGTCCCTGGTCCTGCGCAAGGAGGCGGAGGACGCCGCCGAGGCGGCCCGCCGGGCGCCGACCGAAGCACAGGTGCGCCGCATCCTCACCGAGATCAACGACAAGATCCGCGAGGCCCTGCGCCGCCCGCCGTCCGGACCGCCCCTGAACCTGGCCCCCTTCGACATCGAAGCGGCCGTCGCCGACTGGCGCGAGCAGCACCCGGACACCCCCTAGCGAAGACGGTCAACGAGGTCGCGCCGGGCCCGGCGGCATTCTCATAGGACTCTCAGATGCGGCACCTACGGTCGCGGCCATGGACACCACCAAGACCGACAAGCGCGCCGACGACGAGAGCGCGAAGGACGCCAAGAACGCCAAGAACGCCAAGAACACAGCCGTGGAGGCCGGGGGAGAGGGCCTGCAGGACAGCAAGGACAGCAAGGACAGCAAGGAAGAGCGCGCGCCGGAGGGCACGGAGGCGGCCGCCGGGGCCAAGGGCGAGGAGAGCCGGGCCGAGGCCACGGCCGAGGACGCCGAGGAGAGCGACGACCTCGACGACCTCGCCGCCGAGGCGCCCGTACGGACCTCCAGCGGCGTCGGCTCGGGTGCCGCCGCCGTGGTCGGCGCGGCGCTCGGCCTCGCCTCCCTCACCGGCACCTGGGCCGGCACCGTCCTCGCCGAACGGCAGACGCTGATCGGCCAGATCAAGGTCCAGTCGGGCCAGGCCACCGACCAGATCGCCACCGTCTACGGCTCCCCCTGGCACACCCACGCCCTGGTCAACGGCATCTTCGCGCTGCTGGCCGTGGTCGTCGGCGGTGCCGTCCTCGCCCGCCCCCGCCCCACCTGGGTCCGCGCGGTCGCCATCGGCGGCCTCGCGCTCGGCGTCCTGGGGGTCCTTATCTCCGCCGGCATGTACTTCGACCTGTTCGCGAGCCTTCCTAAGCTCCCCGTACGCGGTTCCTAAGGACCCCGCAGGGCCGTAGATCAGGAACTCTCCCGATGCGGCGCACCCCCCTTGGCGGCGAGGCTTGAGCACATCGACAAGCCGAACCGACAAGCCGGACCGGGCAGGTCCCGGCCGGTCCAAGGGAGACAACCATGCTGCACACAGAGCTGGAGCTGCGGGTCCGTCACGAGGAGCTGCGCCGCCTGGCCGACCACGAGCGCCTGGTGCGCGAGGCCGCCGACGGGCGCCGACGTGCCCGGCACGCGGCCCGCGCGCCGCGCGAGGAAGCAGAGGGGCGGGTGAGAGGCGTACGGGGCTGGGTGGTGCGTGCGCGCCGGGCCGCCTGAGCCGCGCGATGACGTCCCCGCGGCCTCTCGCCGCGCCCCGCGACGACGTCCGCAGGGCGTTGCGCAGGACACAACGCACTCCCGCACCCGCGGACGCGTGTGCCATGCTCAGCGGCGTGCAGACACCTTCCGTCAGCCCGGTATTCGTCGGCCGCACCAGCGAACTCGCCTCGCTGGAGGGCGCGCTCGCCCGCGTCACGGCGACCGGCGAGCCGCAGGCCCTGCTGATCGGGGGCGAGGCCGGGGTCGGAAAGACCCGGCTGATCGAGGAGTTCGTGCCGTGCGCCCGCGCGCAGGACGCGATCGTCGTGCTCGGCGGCTGCATCGAGATCGGCTCCGAGGGCCTGCCGTACGCCCCCTTCTCCGCCATCCTGCACAGCCTCAACTGGCGCTTCCCCGACGAGCTGGCGGCCGTGGCCGCGGGCCAGGAGGGCGAGCTGGCCCGCATCCTGCCGGAGCTGGGCGAGCCCGCCGTCGAGGCCCGCGGCGAGGAGCACGGCAGGGCCCGCCTCTTCGAGCTGACCGCGCGCGTCATGGAGCGCCTGGCCCACCGGCGCACCATCGCCGTTGTGGTGGAGGACCTCCACTGGGCCGACCGCTCCACCCGCGAGCTGTTCGGCTACCTCCTGCACGCCCTGCACGACTCCCGCATCCTGCTGGTCGGCACCTACCGCTCCGACGACATCCACCGCCGCCACCCGCTGCGCCCCTTCCTGGCCGAGGTCGACCGCACGCGTACGGTCCGCCGTATCGAGCTGGAGCGCTTCACCCGCGAGGAGGTGCGCAGCCAGCTGGCCGGCATCAACGGCAGCGCCCCCGAGGACACCCTGCTGGAGAAGGTCTTCCAGCGCTCGGAGGGCAACGCCTTCTTCGTCGAGGAGCTGGCCCGCAGCATCAACGACGGCTGCGGGCGCGGCCTGAGCGAGTCCCTGCGCGACCTGCTGCTGGTGCGGGTCGAGGCGCTGCCCGAGACGACCCAGCGGGTGGTGCGCACCGCCGCCATGGGCGGCTCGACCGTCGAACACGACCTGCTGGCCGCGGTGTGCGCGCTCCCGGAGAACGACCTCATCGAGGCGCTGCGCACCGCCGTCGGCGCCAACGCGCTGATCCCCACCCCAGACGGCACGGGCTACCGCTTCCGGCACGCCCTGGTCCGCGAGGCCGTCGTGGACGACCTGCTGCCCGGCGAGCGCACGGGCCTGAACCGCCGCTACGCCCAGGCCCTGGAGGACGCCCCCGCCCTGGTGCGCTCCGAGGTCTGCGCCACCCGCCTGGCCAGCTACTGGTACCACGCCCACGACGCGGCCAAGGCGCTGCCCGCCATCCTCGCCGCCTCGCTCAAGGCCCGCCGCCGCCACGCCTACGCCGAGCAACTGCGGCTGCTGGAGCGGGCGTTGGAGGTGTGGGACGAGGCGCCCAAGGAGGTCCGCCTGGCGGTGCGCTCGGCCGACACCGCCGAGGCGTACCCGGCCTGCGGCTGTGACGACGACGCGCTGCGCTTCATGGACCTGCTCGCCGAGATCGTGGTGGCCGCCCGGCTCTCCGGCGACCGCGAGCGCGCCTTCGCCATCGCCAAGCGCGCCCTGCGCAGCCTGGACCGCGTCGACGACCCGCTGCGCACGGCGTGGTTCCTCACCCAGCGCTCCCGGCTGCTGCAGGAGACGGGCCGCGGCGACGGCTGGGAAGACCTGGGCGCCGCACAGGAGTTGGTGCGCGGACTGCCGCCGTCCGCCGTGCACGCCGCCGTCGTCGCCCAGGCCGCCGCGTGGGGCGCGCTGCACGAGCCGGGGCCGCAGAGCATCGCCACCGCCGAGCGCGCGGTGGAGCTGGCCCGGCTGGTGGGCGAGGAGGAGGTGGAGCTGGGCGCCCGGCTCACCCTGAGCGGCCTGCGGGTCGACTCCGGGGACGTGGACGGCGGGCTGGCCGACATGCGCGCCGCCCTGGAGCGCGCCGTGGCCCACGGCATCTCCGGCGTGATCTGCCGCGGCTATGTCAACTTCCCCTCGTGCCTGGACGGCGTGGGCCGCTACCGGGAAGCGGTGGCGGCCGGCGAGGAGGGCGTCGCCATGACCGAGAAGTACGGCCTGAAGGACTCCACGAGCTGGGTGTACGGCAACCGCGCCGAGAGCCTGACGGCGCTGGGCCGCTGGGAGGAGGCCGCCGAGGCCGCCGCCTGCGCCCGCCGCCTGGCGATGGGCGGCCGCTCGCTCGCCCTGGCCGCGGGCCGTACCACCGAACTCGCCCTGCTGCGCGGCGACATGGCCCTCGCCCAGCAGGAGCTGGACCAGATGCGCCAGCTGTACGGCACCCACGACCGGCAGCCGCAGCACACCATCCCCATGGCCCGCTACGCCCTGCGCATCGCCGCGGCCCAGGGCCGCATCCAGGACGCCAGGGCCGAGTTCGAGCAGGTCCTCGCCGAGGGCTTCCCGCTGGGTGTGCAGCGCTTTTGCTGGCCGCTGCTGTGGGCCGCCGCGGCGGCCGAGGCCGACGCCCGCGGGCTGCCCGCCGCCGAGGCCGGCCGCACCGAAGCCCTCGCCCGCATCCGGCACGCCGTCAAGCACCTGACCTGCTCCGTGCCCGTCTGGCAGGCCTTCGCGCGGCTCGTCGACGCCGAGCTGCTGCGCGCCGAGGGCCGGGACACCCCCGACCGCTGGGCCGAGGCGGTGGCCGCCTTCCGGCACACGGAGCGCCCCTACGAACTCGCCGTGGCCTGCTTTTACTGGGCTCAGTCCCTGCTGCTGTGCGGGGAGGCGGCCACCCAGGGCCTGGAGGGCCGTACACCCCGCGAGGCCGCCACGCTCCTGCTGGCCCAGGCCCACGACATCGCGGCCCGGCTCCCCGCCCGCCCGCTCATGGAGCAGCTCCAACAGCTCGCCCGGCGCGCCCGTATCGCGCTCGACGCCGCCCCGGCCGCCGGCCGGGACGACGCTGCGGTGCAGGTGGCCGAGTCGCTCGGGCTGACCCCGAGGGAGCGGGACGTGCTGCGCCTGGTGGCGGCCGGCCGCAGCAACCGCCAGATAGCCGACGAGCTGTTCATCTCGCCCAAGACCGCCAGCGTGCACGTCTCCAACATCCTGGCCAAGCTGGGGGTTTCGGGCCGCGGCGAGGCCGGTGCGCTGGCCCACCGGCTGCGGTTGTTCAGCGAGCCGGAGCCGGTCCGGACGGCCTGATGACGACCTTGCCCGAGGCGAGGTCTATCGGCCCCTTGCCCGGGTCGGCGTCCCCCACGTCATCGACCACCAGCGACATCCGCTGCCGCTCCTCGTCGGTGTGCTTGCGCCCCGGCGCGAACAACTCCTCGGCCACGTTGAACACTTCGCCCCCCATCGTCGCCCCCGTACGGCAGTCGCCCCCCCCGTACGGCAAGTGTAAGCAGCACGCTTCGCGGGGGCCCCGCGTCAGCGCACCTTCAGCCGCAGGATGCGGTCGTCGCCCTTGCCGGGGCTGCCCCTGCCGTCCGTGTTGCTGGTGACCAGCCACAGCCCGCCGTCGTCGGCCGCCACGACCGTCCGCAGCCGCCCGTACTTCCCCTCCAGGAACGCCTGCGGCCGGGCCACCGGCTGCTTGCCGCGCAGCGGGATCCGCCACAGCCGCTCGCCGCGCAGCCCGGCCATCCACACCGAGCCCTTGGCGTAGGCGATGCCGCTCGGCGAGGCGTCCGCCGTGCTCCACTGCTCCACGGGATCGACGAACCGCCTGCCGCCGCCGGAACCGACCTTGCCCTCCACCAGCGGCCAGCCGTAGTTCCCGCCCGCCTCGATCGCATTGAGCTCGTCCCAGGTGCTCTGCCCGAACTCCGATGCCCACAGCCGCTTTCCGGCGTCCCAGGCCAGCCCCTGCACGTTGCGGTGCCCCAGCGAATACACCACCGAGGCGCCGTCGGGATTGCCGTGCGCCGGCTCCCCCTCCGGCGTCATCCGCAGGATCTTCCCCGCCGGCGACGCCTTGTCCTGGGCCAGATCCTTGTCCCCGGTCTCGCCCGTGCCCACGTACAGCATCCGGTCGGGGCCGAACGCGATCCGGCCGCCGTTGTGCACCACGCCCTTGGGGATGCCCTTGAACACCGTGTCGGGAGCGCCCAGTTGGCCGCCCGCCGGCTTCTTCTCGTCGTACGCCATCCGCACGATCCGGTTGTCGGAGGCGGTGGTGAAGTACGCGTACACGAAACGGTCTGCGCCGAAGGCGGGCGCCACCGCTATGCCCAGCAGACCGCCCTCGCCCCCCGGATCCACGCCCGGTACGGAGCCCAGCTCGGTCTTCTTCCCGCCCCGTGCCGCCACTCGGATGATCTTCCCCGTGTCGCGCGAGGAGACCAGCAGATCCCCGCCCGGCAGCGGCGCCACGCCCCAGGGCGTGTCCAGGTCCGTGGCCACGGTGGCCACCACCTCGACCGACCCCTTGGCGGGCGGGGCCGGAGCGGAGGGCCGCGGGGCGGTGGCGGCGCCCTTGGGTGTCGGGGCGGCCGGCTCGGCCTTCGGGCCGCCGCCCCCCGAGGAGCACCCCGCCACGGTGAGCACCGAAGCGGCCAGCAGGGCGGTCACACAACGACGTCGCACGGCGGTGTCCTCTCCTCGACTACGGCGCCCCCAGCACACCACATCCCCCGTACGGCGGGCACCGGTCGGTGCGCCGTCGTGCGCTGCCCCCAGGCGTCAGTCCCAGGACCCCCGCGCCCGCGGCAGGCCCGCCAGTTCGGTGAGGTCGCGGCGGTCCAGCGTGATCCGGGCCGCCGCCGCGTTCTCGGCGGCCCAGCGGGCCTTCTTCGTGCCCGGCACCGGCACCACGTGCCGGCCCTGCGCCAGCACCCAGGCCAGCGCCACCTGCCCGGGGGTGGCGCCGTGCCGCGCCCCCACCCGCCGCAGCCCGGCCACCACCGGCTGGTTGGCGGCCATCATCTCCGCCGTGAAGCGCGGGTGGCGGGCCCGTATGTCATCGGGCTCGAAGCCCTGGCCGGGCGTCAGGGTCCCGGTCAGGAAGCCGTGCCCCAGCGGCATCGCCGCCAGGAACCCCACCCCCCGCGACTCGCACCACGGCAGCAGCTCCTCCAGCGCCTCCGGTGACCACACCGACAGCTCCGCCTGCACGCTGCTGACCGGGAAGACCTGCTGCACCCGCTCCAGCTGACGCAGCGTCTGGTCGTGCAGCCGCGCACCCCGGCGCCGCCCCGCCCGCGCCCCCACGGCGCTCAGCCCCAGCGCCCGTACCTTCCCCGCCGCCACCAGCTCCGCCATCGCCCCCCAGGTCTCCTCGATGGGTACTTCGGGGTCGGGCCGGTGCAGCTGGTAGAGGTCGATACGGTCGGTCTGCAGCCGCCGCAGCGAGGCGTCGCAGGCCCGCTTGACATAGCCGGGCCGCCCGTTGGCCACCACATGCTGCTCGCCCACCAGCAGCCCGCACTTGGTCGAGACGAAGGCGTCCTCGCGGCGCTCTTTGAGGGCCCGCCCCACCAGCAGTTCGTTGGTGAAGGGCCCGTACATGTCGGCGGTGTCCAGCAGGCTGCAGCCCAGGTCGAGGGCGGCGTGCACGGCCCGCAGCGAGCCCTCCCCGCTGCGCTGCGAGGCGGTGTACCCCCAGTGCATCGGCATACAGCCGAGCCCGATTGCACCCACTTCGAGGGCCGCCGCACCGATTGTCCTGCGCTCCACCTGGCCGTGCCTCCGTCCCCTTGCCCCCGATCAAGGGCGCAGACCAAACTAACGTCTGACCCGAACCGCTCTTCGCATAGCCTCTGGCCATGGCTTCTGCAGACCCGCGCACCACCGCGAACGACGTATGGCTCCCCATCCCGCCCGCCGAGATCGAGGGCCTGCCCGAGGGGCTGCGCTACGTCCATTGGGACGCCGCCGAGCAGTACCCGGCGGACCCCGCCGACTGCGCCTTCTACGTCGTCCCCTACATGAAGGGGACCGAGGTCAGCGTGCGCCCGCTGTCGGCGATGACGGGGCTGAGCGTCGTACAGACCCTGACCGCGGGCGTCGAGCACATGCTGCCCGCGATGGACGCCCTGCCGCCTGGCACGCGGCTGTGCAACGCCCGGGGCCTGCACGACGCCAGCACCGCCGAGCTCGCGCTCACGCTGGTCCTGGCGTCGCTGCGGGGCATCCCCGATTTCGTACGGGGCCAGGACGCCGAGGAGTGGAGGGCCGGGTTCCGGCCGGCGCTCGCCGACCGGTCGGTGCTCATCGTGGGCTACGGCTCGATCGGCAGTGCCATCGAGGACCGGCTCGAACCGTTCGAGTGCGCGCGGGTGGCGCGCGTGGCGCGCACCTGGCGTGAGACCGTGCGCGGCCCAGTGCACCCGCTCGACCGGCTGCCCGCCCTTCTCCCCGAGGCGGATGTCGTGATCATCGCGACCCCGCTCACCGAAGAGACCCGTGGCCTGGTCGGAAGCGATTTCCTGGCGCGGATGAAGGACGGCGCGCTGCTGGTGAACATCGCCCGCGGCGCGATCGTGGACACCAAGGCGCTCCTGACGGAGCTGGAGTCCGGGCGGCTGCGCGCGGCCCTGGACGTCACCGACCCCGAACCGCTCCCCGCCGGTCATCCGTTGTGGCACGCTCCCGGCGTACTCCTCACTCCGCATGTCGGTGGCCCCAGCTCTGCCTTCCTGCCCCGGGCGAAGCGCCTCCTGAGGGACCAGCTGACGCGGTTCGCGGCCGGCGAGCCCCTGCGGAATGTGGTCGCCACGGCCGACTGACGCGGTTGCAGGTAGCTCTACGGGGCCGTACGAATGCACCGTGTGTCCGCAATCCCGCTGGTAGTTACGCTCTGTAGAGGAACTATGTCCCTGAGTGACGGAACTGGTGTATCGTCCCGATCGGGGACCGCGCCTGGAGCGAAGCGGCGCGATGCGAAAGACCGGAACTCGAGGGGGGCGACGGGCGATGTACGGCCAATGGACGAATCACGAGACGCGCATTCCGCGATCTCCCGGGGGACCACCTCCGGAGCCCTGGACGCGCCGATCGGTGGGTCGGCCACCACACCTGACGGGGTGTCGGCCGGCGCGGCGGGCGACGCAGCGGGCAGCGCGCCGCACGGCCTGCCGGACGGCGCCGCAGACACCACCGCACACACCACGGCAGGCACCGCGGCGGGCGCCGTGGACGCCACCGCGAGCACCACGCCGTCCGACGGCGAGCAGCCGGAGAGTGCGGTGAGCGCCACCGGCGCGGTGCTCTCCCGGCCCCCGGCCCCCACCGGGAGTGCGGCGGGAGCGCTGCCTCAGATCATCCTCGCCATCGTGTGCGGCAGCTACGCCATCGGCGCCGCCGTCGGCTGGGGGTCCAGCCAACTCGCCCTGTTCATGGGCGACTTCGGGCTCAGTGCGGCGGCCTTCGCCGCGGCGGGCTCCTGTTACTGGTACGCCCGCAGGCACCACACCCGGTTTCGACCCGCCTGGCTGCTGTTCGCGGCCTCCTCCGCGATGGCGGGGGTGGGCAACGGGGTCTGGGGCTGGTACGAGGTCGTGCTGCGCCAGCCGGTGCCCAGCCCCTCCGTCGCCGACTTCTGCTTCCTGCTGTTCGCGCCACCCGCCATCGTCGGTCTGCTGGTACTCGCCAAGAGGCCGGTGACCAAGGCCGGTTGGGTGTGCCTGGCCCTGGACGCCTGGCTGATCGGCGGCTCGCTGCTCACCCTGTCCTGGAGCCTGGCGCTGGCCCACACCACGCACTTCCAGGGCCAGAGCGTGCCCCAGGGAGCGCTGGCGCTGGCGTATCCGCTGCTGGACATCGTGCTGGTGAGCATGGTCCTCGCACTGCACTTCAAGCGCTCCTCCGCCAACCGCTCCGCCATCAACACCGCTATCGCCGCACTGGCGTTGACCGTACTGTGCGACGCGCTGTTCAGCTCGCCGCTGCTGCGCGAGCACTACCGCTCGGGGCAGATTCTGGACGCCGGCTGGTTCGCCGGCTCGATGCTGCTGGCGTACGCGCCCTGGGTGGCCCGGCGCCATCCCGCCGAGTTCGCCGGCGACGACTTCAAGCGCGCCGCGCGCCGCGCGCCGCATCCGGGCAGCCGCCCCATCGCCGGGTCGCTGGCCGCCCTGACGCCGTATCTGGCCGCGGCCGTGTGCACGCTGGGAATCCTCTACAACGTCCTGGACGGGCGCCGCATCGACCGGGTGGTGCTCTTCACGGGCTGCACGGTCGTGCTCGCGCTGGTCGTACGCCAGGGCATCATGCTGCTGGACAACATCACCCTCACCCAGGAGCTGGCGCAGAAGGAGAACCACTTCCGTTCCCTGGTCCAGGGCTCCAGCGACGTGATCATGATCGCCGCGCCGACCGGGATACTGCGCTATGTCAGCCCCGCCGCCGCGGGCGTCTACGGCCGGGACGCGGAGGAGCTGGTCGGCTCCGAACTCGCCTCGCTCATCCACCCCGAGGACCTGGGGCGGGTGGTGCACGAGGTCCGTAGATTCCTCGCCGCCCCGCCGGACGGCGAGCCCACCACCCGTATCGAATGCCGTTTCAAGGCGGGCGCCAATCGCGCCGACGGCGAGGAGTGGCTCAACGTCGAGTCCACCATCAACCGCCACCACGGCGGCCTGATCTTCAACTCCAGAGACGTCACCGAACGAGTGCGCCTGCAGGCGCAGTTGCAGCACAACGCCTCGCACGACGCGCTCACCGACCTGCCCAACCGCGCCCTGTTCACCGAGCGCGTCAGCCAGGCGATCGGCGGCGGCCGCCGCGCGTCCGACCTGGGCACGGCCGTGCTCTACATCGACCTGGACGGCTTCAAGCAGGTCAACGACACCATCGGGCACCAGGCCGGCGACGAGCTGCTGATCCAGGCGGCCCGCAGACTGGCCGAATCCGTGCGCTCCGGGGACACCGCGGCCCGCCTGGGAGGAGACGAGTTCGCCGCGCTGATCGTCGGCGACGGCTCCCGCGACCAGACCCGCCGCGAGTTCCGTATCCACGAGATCGCCGACCGGCTGCGCATCAGACTCTCCGAGCCCTACCGCATCGACGGACAGGAGGTGCGGGTGGCGGCCAGTATCGGCGTCGCCTTCGCCGAGCCCGGGGTCACCCCCGCCGCCCTGATGCGCAACGCCGACCTGGCGATGTACCGCGCCAAGCAGGCGGGCAAGGGCCGGGTGGAGCTGTACGCCCCGCAGATGCAGGCCGATGTGGTGCGCCGCGCCGAGCTGGCCACCAGACTGCGCACCGCCCTGCACGACGGCGAGTTCGCGCTGCTGCACCAGCCCGTGGTGGAGCTGTCCAGCGGCCGGGTGGCGGCCGTCGCGGCGCAGGCGCGCTGGCGCTCCGCGCAGGGCATCCTGTTCACCCCCGCCGAGTTCCTGCGGGTGGGCGAGCGCGGCCAGCTCGCCGAGGAGGGCGACCGCACCGCCGAGCTGGGCCGCTGGCAGCTGGAGGAAGCCGTCGAGCAGGCCGCGGCCCGGCACCGCGCGGGCCATCCCGTGCCGGTGGCCGTACGCCTCTCGGCCGGCCGCCTCCTGGACCGCTCGCTGCCGCCCAAGAGCATCGAGGCCCTGCTCGCACGGCACGGCCTGCCCTCGGGCGCGCTGGTCCTGGAGCTGTCCGAAAGTGATCCCCGCGTCCCGCTCGAAGAGCTGGAGCGGCGGCTGGTCGCGCTGCGGCGCCTCGGGGTGCGCATCGCGCTGGACGGCTTCGGCAGCGGGTACGCCGCCATGAGCGCGCTGCGCAGACTCCCCGTCGACGTCCTCAGGCTCGACCGCACCCTGGTCGACGGGGTCGTCGAGTCGGCCCGGCTGCACAAGATCACCTCCGGGCTGCTGCGGATCGCCTCCGACCTGGGGATGCAGTCCGTCGCCGACGGCGTCGACCTGCCCGAGCAGGTGGTCGCGCTGCGCGCGATGGGCTGCACGCACGGCCAGGGCATGGCCTTCTCGGGCCCCCTGGACGAGCACCGGCTGCGCCGTGCGCTGGCCACCGGCGAATACCCGGTGCCGGGACTGGGCAGCGAGGGCCGAGCGATCATGCTCAGCAGCGCCGCCCTGCCCGTCAACGGAGCGATGCCGGCCGGTACGCGCCACGGCGACCAGGGGCGGGAAGCGCTGCCCAGGAGGGTCGGAGCGGGCGAGGGCTGGGAGGGTCCCGACGCCATCGCCCATCCGCCGTTGCGCTCAAATAGTGAGACCTCCGTCCCACCCACTTGACACTCATAGCGCGCCGGGGGGAGGGTCAATGCCATGCGCACCCGAATTCTCGTACTTGGAAAGCGCGTCGGCTGAAGCTGGGCCCTCAGGAATACCCAGCGACCCGCACCGGCGCGCTCCCCTCGCTTGCCTCACGGCACGAGGGGTTTTTTGTTGCATAGCCACCGCTCAAACCCCGTCAAAACCCTCACCCTCAGCTCCGAGAAGAGACGAAGATGACCGAGCAGGCCACCGGGGCCCACCCTCCGCAGCCGCGGGCCCGTAACACCGGCGGGCAGCAGCAGCCCGCCACCGTCGAGCACGTCACGGGTGCGCAGTCGCTTATTCGTTCGTTGGAGGAGGTCGGGGCGGAGGTGGTCTTCGGTATTCCCGGCGGTGCGAT